>JASHTQ010000707.1 GCA_030040475.1 Streptosporangiaceae bacterium | reverse complement strand
GGCGGTCTCGGGGCTGGGGGCGCGGGGCGGGGCGCCGGGGGCGGTGGGTTCCGGGGCGTAGGCCAGCGCGACCGCGCGCACGACGCCGTCGGCCAGGCGCAGGTAGGGGTCGGTGTCGGCGGTGGTGTCGCCCTCGCGCACGCCCGCGCGGACGGTCATGACCCGGGACGGCAGGACGCAGCGCAGCCGGCCGTAGGGCTGGCCGGGCGACAGCCGCTGCACGCCGTGAGCGGTCGCGATGTCCGCCCAGGCGGTGCCGTAGAGGGCGACGGCGGTGCCCTCGCCGGCCGGGCCGAAGGCGACCACGGCGGGACTGGGCTCTGCCATGTTCGCGGCGGCCGCGTCGGCGTCGAACTCCGCGGAAATCTGGCTGCTGAAACCGACGCCGTCCTGGCCGGCCCGGGCCGCGTCGAGCAGCAGGTCGAGCAGCCTGTCGACGAACGGGCCGCCGGCCGGATGGATCAGCAGGACCAGGTCGCCCTGCCGGGCCAGCACTCCGTCCCCGTGGATCGGCCATAGGCCCGGCAGGACGCCGCCCTTGCTCACAACAGCCTCCCGCCGCAGAACCGCCACCTGATGAACGGCACGCGCATCGGCCCGTTGGCCACGAGCCACACCGCCAGCCAGATCAGGGCGAACTGGATGATGAACGCGGCCCCGCCGACCGTGCCGACGACCCCCGGCATGGCGCCGGTGGCCAGCAGGATCCAGATCAGCAGGCCTTCGGGAACCCCTTCCACCAGGCCGAACAGCGTCGGCCAGTCCTTCTCCCAGCGCCACTGCATCAGGAAATGGTAGAGACACTCCCAGGCGAGGCCGATCACCGCCACGGCGGCGAGGACGATGAAGCCGTCGCGGTACTTGTCGGCGAGCGGCGCGCTGCCCGGCAGCACCGGGACGATGATCAGCGTGACCAGGCCGCCGACGATGGCCAGCAGGAAGATCCTGGTCTGGATGCGGCCGTTCAGGGTGGGAACCATGCCACCACCGGTTTCCTATCGGAGTACGGGTCTGTTAGCTGCACGGGTTCTGGCGCGGATCAAGGCGGCTGGTTCCTGAGCCAGCGGAACCACTGCGAGGTGGAGCGGCCCGGCCCGATCCGCGGGCAGAACCCGTTCCTGGCCAGGTCGTCGGTGATCTCCTGGGCGGCGATCTGCAGGCCGAGGAAGGTGTCCACGCCGGGGAAGTAGCCGCCGAGCGTGGCGGCACCCGACGCGTACATCACGCCGGCCCCGCTCCTGGTGCCGCGCAGCTCGAAGGTGCGCTCGACGTCGAGGCGGCCCTTCGGGTTGCGGCCGACGCCGGAGTGCTCGATCAGGTCGGCGAGCACCCGGTGCTCGGTGACGTCGGCCTCCAGGCCGGTGCAGTCGATGACGAAGTCGGCCGCCACCTCCAGCACGCCCTGGGGGGTCTTGACCAGGCTGACGACCATCCCGTCGTCGCGCACCTTCATCTGGTCGACCGTTCCCTCGAGCGTGTGGTAGAAGCTCTGCGCCCGGCCCTCGTTCATCTGCGCCTGCCAGCGCCGCCGCCACGGCGTGTTGGTCCCGCCCATCAGGTCGTACTCCTTGGCCCTGTCCTGGCCCTCGAGCCTGCGCATCTTGGCCTTCAGCTGGCCGCCCCACACCGACTTGGGGTAGTTGAAGCCCTGGTAGGCGAAGCCGTTGCCGCCCTTGCGGCGCATCCACGCGTTCGGCCCGTGCGCGCTGCGCACGTAGGTGCGGAAGAGGTGCACGATCTGGGTGTTCAGGTGGTGGTTGGCGCGGTCGTCCATCAGCCGCTGCAGCACCCGGGAGGACACGATGCCGCCGCCGCGCAGGAACACCGTGCCCGGCTTGGCGCGGAGCCTGTCGTAGACGTGCTCGTGGTCCTCGTACGCGCTGACCACGTGGTAGAAGTCCTGGTTCTCGGTGCGGAAGCTCTGCAGCTCGGGCAGGAACTTCAGGCCCGGGTAGCCGACCGCCACGTGCACGAACTGCGAGCGGAAGGCGACCCGCTTGGCCGGCTTGGCGTCCGGCGGCGTCAAGATCGTGAAGTAGCCGCCGTCGGTGCGCCGGCGGATCATCCGGACCTGGCCCTTGACCAGCATGTCGAAGTAGCTGATCCGCTTCGCCTCGCGTTCGAGGCCATCGAAGACCATGCCCGCGCGCGGGGTGTAGTAGTCGGCCCAGATCGGCTCGACGAGGACCTGCTTGAGCGACGCCAGGCTCTTGGTCTTGATGGCCTCGGACAGCGCGTAGGACGGGAAGCCCCAGATGTTGTCCGGCCGCGACGCGGAGTCGGAGCGGATCCGCTCGGGTCGCGGGATCTGCGACACCCTGGTCAGGTACTCGTACGTCTGCCAGGGGTGGTCGATGTCGGAGAGGATCCGCATCCGGTTCGTGCCGACCCCGGCAATCCGCAGGTAGTCGACGGTGACGAAGCTTCCCATGCCGCCGCCGACGGTCACGAACTGGGAGTCTACGATCGGAATCCCGGCCGCCGCGACCATGCCGTCGGACCATACGTCGGTCCTCAGCAGTTCCTCGGTGAGGTCGCCGCCGCCGCTGCCCGCGGCGGGGCTGGCTGCGGGCGGGCCGGCTCCGGCCGGATTCCACCACTGCGGACCCTGGCCGCCGGCCGGCAGTTTATTGGTCTGACCTGCAGAAGAATCGCCTTGGACCATAGCCCGCTCCCCCCGTACCAGGGACTAGTGCTGCCGGTTCCTGCGACCCTCCACACAGGCCACCGTCTTTTAGATCGTAGTGCCATGCGGCCGGCCCGGAAAGGGTCCTAATCCTGGCCGAATGCGGGATTTCAGGCCGGCGCCTCCTGCCCGCCGTAGGCCGACATCCAGCCGTAATCTTTTCTCCATTTCTACCGAACGAACCGGGTGCTAAGTCCCGGCGATACGTACCGTCTGGAGTGATTCGCCGCCGGACAAGGGCGGTGGGTGGCGGTGATACCACGGCTCGTTCCGGATAAAAATACCGAGAAGTACGGTGCGGGCGGGGATTACGGCGGGGTGCCCGGCGGGGCGGCGGCGGGCTGCTGGGCGGCGGCATCGGCCTCGGCGGGGCCGGGCTGGGCGGGGCTGCCGCGGAGGAGGTAGGCGGATCTGAGCAGGTCGGGATTGTCGCGCAGTTCGCCGGCCGTGCCGCTGTAGCGGATCACGCCGCCCTCCATCACGTACGCGCTTGTCGCCAGGCTCAGCGCCAGCGTCGCGAACTGCTCGATCAGCAGCACGCCGATCCCTTCCTCGACCATGGAGCGGATGACCGGGACCAGCCGGGTCACCACGACCGGGGCCAGGCCGAGGGATAGCTCGTCGATCAGGATGAACTTCGGCTGCGAGACCAGCGCCTGGGCGAGCACGACCATCTGCTGCTCGCCGCCGGACAGCGACCTGGCGGGCAGGTTGATCCGCGGCTGGAGCGCCGGGAAGAGCTCGAGCGCGCGGGCGCGGCCCTGCGCGGCCGCCCGCTTGGGCAGCGCGTACGTGGCCACCCGGATGTTGTCGTCGACGGTCAGGTCCGGCAGCAGGCGGCGCCCCTCGGGAACGATCGCGACGCCGGCGGCGCGGATCTTCTCCGGCCGGCGGCCGGCCAGTTCGGCGCCGTCCACCGATACCGAGCCCGGGCGCGGTCGCAGCACGCCGCCGACGGCGAGGACCATGGAAGACTTGCCGGCGCCGTTCGGCCCGAGGACGGCGGTCACCTCCCCGGCGGGGACGGTGATCGTCACGTCCTTCACGACGGGGCGCCCGCCGCGCTCGACGGTCAGGCCACCGAGGGTGAGCGTGCTCATCAGACGTCCACCGTCCCCAGGTAGGCGCGCATCACGTGCTCGTCGCGCAGCACCGCCGCGGTCGGTCCGGACGCGATCAGCTTGCCGAAGTCGAGCACCGCCGTCGTCTGGCACACCGCGGAGACCAGCGACATATCATGGTCGACCAGGATCGTCAGCGCGCCTGCGTACTCGGGTATGCCGCGGATGACCGCGCTCAGGTGCGCGGTCTCCTCGTCGGGCAGGCCCGCGGCGGGCTCGTCGAGCAGGACAAGCCGCGGCTTGCCGACCACGGCCCGCGCGACCTCCACGAGCCGGCGCTGGCCGGCGCCGAGGGTGCCCACCCGCGTCCCTGGCGAGGCGTCGATGCCGACGTACTCGATCGCGGCGAGCGCGTCGGCGCGGCGCGCGGCACCGCGCAGCGGCGAGGCGACCATCGCGACGTTGTCGTAGACGGTCAGTTCCTCGATGGCCTGCTCGGTCTGGAAGGTCCGGCGCACCCCCCACCGCGCGCGGCGGAAGTGCGACATGCCGAGCAGGTTGGTGCCGAACGCCCTGACCGTGCCCGAGGCCGGCCTGACGAAGCCGGACAGGACGTTGAAGAAGGTGGTCTTGCCTGCGCCGTTCGGCCCGATCAGGCCGCAGGTGCCCTGCTCGAAGACCAGGCTCATGTTGTCGAGAGACGT
>JASHTQ010000706.1 GCA_030040475.1 Streptosporangiaceae bacterium | reverse complement strand
GGTCCAGCCCTGGCGGTCGCCGCAGGTAAAGGCCCTGGTCCACTCGGGCTCGGACAACTCCTACGGCATTTACCTGACCCAGATGCTGTTCATTACCGCGCTTAGCGATCATCACTGGATAAGGTTGACCAAGGTGATCTCGTGGCCATTGGTAATCCTGATGACCGTTGTGATCGTCTACTCATGTGGGGTCTTGCTGACCAGCCTGCTGGCCAGGACCCCGCTGGCGGTACCGCTCACCGGGCGCAAGCAGGTGCCCTGGTCGACGCTGATACCGCGGCAGTGGCGGCGCGAGCCGACCGTGGCGGTCATGGCGGGGCCTGAGGTGGTGGCGTCGGGGCTTCCTGGGGCGGCGACGCTAGCGGGCACGACGGACAACCAGAACGGAACCTGACCGTGATAGCGGAATGGATCGACCAGGCGGCCGCCGACCGGGGCGACGCCAGCTACCTTGAGGACGCCGCGGGCGGCGGCGCGCTGACATTCGCCGCGCTGCGCCGCGTCACCGCCGGCTGGGCGCGCCGCCTGGACCGGGCCGGCGTGGCGCCGGGGGCGGCGGTGGCGCTGCGGCTGCCGGATCCGCTCGGCTACGCCACGGCCATGCTCGCCATCATCGGGGCGGGGCGGGTGGTCGTGCCGCTCGACCCGGCGGCCCCCGGTTCGGAGCTCGCCCGGATGCTCGCCGTGGCCAGGCCGCGGGCGCTGGTCTGCGATCCCGGCCTCGTTGTTCCCGCCGGGGACCTTCCCGCCGGGGACCTTTCCGCCGGCCTGACCGTGCTTTGGCCGACCGAGGCGGTGCCCGAGGACACGGCGCCTGCCGCGAACCCCGGGCGGGCGCCGGGCGCGTCCGGGACCGGCGGCATCTTCCTGTGCACCAGCGGGACGACGGGCACGCCCAAGGGCATCCTGCTCCGCGATGACCAGCTCGCCCACGTCGCCGCCGCCGTGGCCAGCCACCACCGGCTGAGCCCGGCCGACCGGGGCTACTGCTGCCTGCCGCTGTTCCACATCAACGCCGAGGTGGTGGGGCTGCTTGCCACCCTCGCGGCCGGCGCCTGCCTGGTGCTTGACCGTAAGTTCAGCCGCCGGGGATTCTGGCCGCTGATCGACTCGAAGCGGATTACCTGGATCAACGCGGTACCCGCCATCATCACCGTGCTCGCCATGGACCCGGTGCAGCGGCCTGCCGGGCGGGTCCGGTTCATCAGGTCAGCCTCGGCGCCGCTGGCACCGTCCGTGCTGGAACGGTTCGAGCACGCGTTCGGCATCCCGGTGGTGGAAACCTACGGGATGACCGAGGCGGCGAGCATGATCACGGCGAACCCGCTGGACGGGCCGCGCAAGCCGGGGTCCGTCGGGCTGCCGGCCGGGGCCGAGGTCAGGATCGTGCCGACGGGCGGGACTTCGGCGGACGGCGTGGGGCGGGTGCAGATCCGCGGCCGGGGGGTCATCACGCAGTACGCGGCGGGCGGCCGGGCCGGGGCCATCGACTCCGCGGGCTGGCTGGACACCGGCGACCTCGGGCGCCTGGACTGCGACGGATACCTGTTCCTCGCCGGGCGGTCCGACGACGTGATCAACCGCGGCGGCGAGAAGATCTACCCGAGGGACATCGAGGACTTCCTGCTCGCGCAGGAAGGCGTGTCGTCGGCCGCCGTGGTCGCGGCCCGTGACGAGGTGCTCGGGGAACGGCCGGTCGCCTACGTCGTGCCGGCCGGGTCCTGGTCGGCCGACAAGCTGGAGTACGCGCTGCTTGAGGCGTGTGGTGAGGGCCTGCCGCGAGCCAAGAGGCCGGCTGCGTTCTTCGTGGTCGAGGAGATGCCGCTGGGGCGGACGGGCAAGATCTCCCGGCGGCGGCTGCGCGAGCTTGCCTCGGCGCCCGGGTGACGGCGAGGTAGCGACGGCGCCGCCTGCGGTGTCAGGCCGGCGTGCCGGCGGCGGTGTCGGTGCGGGCGGCGGTCAGGACGGAGCGGGCCCAGGCCACCTGTTCCGCGACCTCGTCGACGTCGGTGGCGGCCAGCGCTATCCCGTCCGCGCCGATCTTCCTGGCGACTTCGGCCGCGGCGGTGACATCTCGCGGTGTGGACAGGTCGGCCGCCACCGCATCGGGGACAAGGCGCTCGGCCGCGTCGGTTTCGCCGGCGAGCAGGAGCTGGCGGACTCGTGCTGCCAGGTCGTCTGCGACCGCCCAGCGTTCCCTCGCCGCGCCGGAGTTGTTCAGGACCGCGTAGGCGGCGGCTCTTGGCAGCAGCGCGCGGGACGCGTTGCCCCGCTCGACAAGCGGTGCCCACGTGATGCCGACACCTGGGAGCTCTGGCTGGCGGCGGGCAGAACCCTGGTGCACCAGGTCCACGGTCCGGGCCAGTTCGCTGTTGGGGACCGCCCAGAGCAGGGCATCGTCGGCGGCCTCGCCGGCGGCGCGCAGCATCCGCTCGCCCCGCCCGGCGATCAGGATGCGGGTCGGGGCCAGGGGGACCTCGAGGGTCCGGCCGCTCGCCTCGTCGAGCGGCCGGCCCGCGGACACGCGCCGGATCAGCCCGGCCAGTTCCACGGTGCGCTCGGGGGCGTCTGCCCGGCCGATCTTCGCCGCGCCCGCGACCTCGGAACCTCCGGCGCCGATGCCGACGATCACCCGGGGGCCGGCGAGGTCCTGGAGGGTCGCGACGGCGGAAAGGGTGGCGAAGGGGTGGCGGGTGTACGGGTTCGTCACCACGGGGCCTATCGCCAGGCGCTGCGTCACGCGGGCGGCCTCGGCGGCGAGGACCCAGACCTCGCGCCACCAGAAGGCGTCGGGCAGGCCGAGCCAGTCGGCGCCTGCCGCCTCGGCGGCGCGGGCAAGCGCCCTGACCTCGGCCAGGCCCGGGTTGTCGAGGTGCGTGATCAGGCCGACGGTCATGGCGACAGCAGCTTGGACATTCGGGCGAAAACCTCCTGTACGTCTTCCAGCCGCGCATGCAGTGGCTGCGGGGTCCGCAGGCACACCCCGATGCTGGCCGGCCGGTGGGCTCGGACCAGCCGGGCGAGCCGGGACGCGATCACGCCGGGGTCGCCGATCACCGCCAGGCTGGCCAGGACGTCGTCGGTGATCAGCCGCCGGGCCGGAGCATCGTCGCCCTGCTCGAAGGCCTGCACCGCTTGCCGCACATCGTTCTCCGCCAGGGCGGCGTGCCTCCTGGTCGAGGCCGGCGTGTCGAGGAAGGCGAAGATGAACCGGGGGCGAGCCCACTCCAGGTCCTCGCCGTCGAAGATCACGCTCGGGTACAGCGCGATGTCGACCTGCCGTACCGAGCGCGTCCAGCCTGTGACGGTGCCCAGGTCGGCGAAGGGTATCCCGCCGAGGAACGCGCCGTCGGCGGCGGCGGAGGCGTAGCGGTTGAACGCCTCGCCGCGCGCGCCGATGTAGATCGGCAGCGGCTCATGCGGCGTCGCGCCCTCGGGCGGGTGGTAGCCCTCGGTCGCCCGGGCGCCCACCACGGCCCGGGCGATGCGAACGGCGTCCCTTGTCCGCTTCAGCGGCTCGACGCGGGCGATTCCCACCGGGTCGAGTGCCACCCCGCCGCCGGCACCCAGGCCGAGGATCGCCCGTCCGCCGCTGAGGTCGGCGACCGCCGCCATCGCCGACGCCGTGACGGCCGGGTGGCGGAGGTACGGGTTGGTGACCGCGACCCCGAGCGTGACCCGCCAGGTGCGAACGGCGGCGGCGGCCAGGACGGCGAACGGATCGCAGTGGGCCGGGCCCTCGTCGCCGATCCACACCTCGTCGAGGCCGAGCCCCTCGGCCGCCACGAACGTGTCGACCAACTCGGCGGCGGCGGCCTCGGGGAAGAGCCAGACGCCGGCCGGGAGGCGGTCAGGACCGGTCACGGTGCGAGCGCGGGCAGCGCCTGTTCGGCCAGCGCCTCGATCGTCCGCAGCGAGGCCTCGACGTCCTGGCCCGGCATGATCGACAGGTCGGTGACGCCAAGCTGGCGGAAGGCGTCGACCTGCTCGGCCAGGAAGGCCGCCGATCCGACCAGGGCGCCCGTGTCGGTGGCCGTCGGCGGGGAGGATCCGGCCCCGGAGTCGCCGGCTCCCACCCGGACGCGCACGGCCAGCTTGGTGCCGCCGCGGTCGAACCATTCCCTGGCGGTCGGGGCCAGGGCGGCGGGCCCGATTCGGGACGCCTGGAACGGCAGGCCCAGGCGGATCGCCCGGAGCATCGTCGCCCGGGCGCCTGCCAGCCATACCGGAGGCCCGCCGGGGCTCCACGGACGGGGGGACGGCCCCCCGTCGCCCGCCCCGGCCGACCAGATCTCCCGCAGCGACCACAGGCCGCTCTCCAGGGCGGTGCCGCGGCGGCCGTAGTCGCGGTCCATGGCGGCGAACTCCTCCGGCCAGTTGCCCGGGGTGAGCACCAGGGTGAACCGTCCCTGCGTCAGCTGGTCCAAGGTCGCCGCCGACTTCGCCACCCACAGCGGGTCACGCAGCGGAAGGACGGCGGCCCCGAGCGCCAGCGAGGCACCCGGATAGCGTCCGGCCAGCCATGCCAGCTCGGTGAAGGACTCCAGCCCGCCGGACCACGCCGGGAAATCGGGCCGTCCCAGGAGCCCGTCACCGAGCCAGAAGGTATCGATGCCGGCGCTCAGCGCGGCCTCGGCCACCCTTTCGACTCCGCTGCGGCTCGCCGCCCAGGGCGAGATGCCGATGCGGAGGCCAACTTGATCAGGCCGGAAGCTCATGGTCATCCCGCTAGCCGGGCAGGTGGATGGACGGGTCGAGGAACTGGTTGGTCGCGATGTCCTGCGGGGTCAGGCCGGCCTTGATCGGCTTGCCGTCCTTTGCGTAGATCGGGCTCAGCAGCGTGATGAGCTTGGAGATACGGGTGTCGTCGAAGGCGCCGACCGTGCCGTCCGGCGAGTTCGCGATGATGTTGTCGGACAGCATGGTCTGGGCGGCGTAGGCGGCCTCGCCGGCGTCGTACTCCCAGCCCGCGTTGTACTCCTGGACGAGCTTGACGATCAGCGCGTCGGCCGGCCCGGGGTTCGCCGCGTAGTCGACGATGCCCTGCTGGATGATCGGCACCAGTTTCTTGAAGCAGGCCGCGTACTTGGTGATGTTCTGCGGCACGGTGGCCAGCGCCGGGTAAGGGTCGTAGCCGTAGTCGCTGACCAGCTGGTAGGTGAGGGGCTTGTCCCACTGGGAGACCTCGTGGGAGTACTCGTAGGGCTCGGCGGTGGCGAAACCCTGCAGGGCGTCCTTGCCGCCCGACGCGACGAACTGGGCGGGCGTCCCGTTGTAGGCGCCGTCTATCTGCTTGCTGGACAGGATGCCGGCGCCGGTGAGGTAATCCATGTAGGGCGCCCCGTTGTAGTACAGGACGGTCGTGTCGGTCTTTCCGAGCTGGGCGATCGTCTTGACCCCCGGGTGCTCGGCCGGGCTCCATGCGATGATCGTCGGAGCCTCCTGCCTGTCGGCGATGACGGCCACGGTCGGCTGGGTGTTCGACAGCTCTATGGCCTGGTCGGTCTCGACGAAACCGAGCAGGATGCTCGGGTCCTCGTACAGCTCGGCCGCCACGAGCTGGTCGCCGATCGCCGGGCCGCCGGCCCGCACCTGGATCTTGACCCCGGTGTCCTTGCCGCTGGCCAGCAGCTCGGCGGTGTAGCTCTTGTTGCTCGTGTCCACGGTCCCGTTCGGGCCGGCCAGCTCGTAGGGGATGAAGTCGTCCGCCTCCGGATACCAGTCGGTCTGGACGATGATCGTGCTCGGGCAGATGCCGGCCAGGTCAATCGCGGGAGATATCGCGGCGTTGCCGGTGCTCGACGAGGCCGCGCTGGTAGAGGACGTGCTGGAACTGCAGGCGGCCACGAGGGTGGCCACCGCCACCCCGCCTATGAGGGCGGCCTTTACCTTTAGCTGTGCCACTGAAGGTTGCTCCTTTGGAGACGCTCGAGAGGTCCGGGCTCAGCTCTTGTCCCGGCCGCGGGCGGACTCGTGCCACCCTCCGACGACACGCTGGGCGATGAGCCCGACGAGCACGAAGGTCAGCACCCCGAACAGCGAGGCGACGATGACCGCGGCGTAGAGCTGGTCCGGTTCGAGACGATTGCTGTAGAGGTTGATGAGGGCGCCAAGGCCGGGCTGGCCCTGGAGGAAGAAGAAGTCGCCGACGACCGCGCCGATGACCGACAGGCCGGCGGATATCCGCAGGCCGGTGAAGATGCTGGGCAGAGCGCCAGGGAACTGGAGCTTCCACAGCCGCTTCCACCGGCCGGCGCCGTGCAGGGTGAACAGGTCGTGCTGGCCGTGATCGGCCGACAGCAGCCCGAACAGCGTGTTGGTGATGATCGGGAACAGGGCGATGAGCACGCAGACAAGGACCCGGCTCCGGAACGTGAAACCGAAGGCGAAACCGATCAGGGGGACGATGGCCAGGATCGGTATGGTCTGCAGGATGACCGCGTACGGGTAGATGGACCGCTCGATCGCCTTCGCCTGGCTCATGGCTATGGCTATGGCGATGCCGAGCACGGTGGCTATGCCGAATCCGGCGGCGGCGGCCTTCGCGGTTAGCGCGAGCCCGTCGAGGATCTGGCTGAACTGGCTCCACGTCAGGAAGCCGCCCTGGATCACCTGCTGCGGCGGAGGCAGCAGGAAGCGGCGGCCGGGCGTCAACAGGGCGTAGCTGACCAGGTACCACAGGCCGATGACGCAGCCGAACGTCACCAGCGGGGGCAGCACAGCGCGCCATGCCACCCGCCGGGACCGCTTCGGCGCCCGGGGAACGAGGTCATCCCAGTCCTCGGCCACCACCGGGTCCTCGGTGGCCGCCCGGATCGAGCTCGAGGTCGCGCGGGTCACCGGGAGCCGCCGCCGGACTCGGATCGCAGCGCAGCGCTGATCGTGCCGGTCACCTGGGCGAACGCCGGGTCGTAGCGCAGCTCGGGACTGCGGGGGTAGCCGAAGGGCACCGCCAGATCGGTCAGTATCCGGCCGGGACGCTCGGACATGACGAGCACCCGGGTGGCGAGGAACGCCGCCTCGGTCACCGAGTGGGTGACGAACAGGGCGGCGAACCGGCGGGCCTGGAACAGGCCAAGCAACTCGTCGTTCAGCCGTTCCCTGGTGATCTCGTCCACCGCGCCGAACGGCTCGTCGAAGAGGAAGACGTCGGGAGACATCGTCAGCGCCCGGGCAAGAGACGCGCGCATCCTCATCCCGCCCGACAGGGCGCGGGGATACTTGTCCTCGAACCCGGCCAGGCCGACCGTCGTGATCGCGGCCTCCGCGGCCGCCCGCCGCGCCGGCTTCGGCACCCCGTGAAGCTCCCCGAGCAACTCCACGTTGCGCCGCACGGATCGCCACGGCAGCAGGGTCGGGTCCTGGAAGACGTAGCCGACGTTGCGAGCGCCGACCGCGAGCGTCCCGGTAGAGGGAGCCGTCAGGCCGGCGGCCAGGCGCAGCAGCGTGGACTTACCGCAACCCGAGGGCCCGACGATGGCGACGAACTCCCCGGGCAGGACGGAGAAGCTGACCGGGAGCAGCGCCAGCGTGCCGTCATCGAAGCGCTTCGACACGTCGGCGACGTTCACGCTGGCATCGGGCCTGTCCCCCGCCGTTTCGCGCTGGCTGGGGGTTCCGGCTGCGGTGGCAGCGTTCATCCGCTCTTGTCCTGTTCCGGCACAAGGACTACTATATTTCCGGTCAATATAGTAGTCAATGCTGCTTATAGGTGTTCGCGACAGCCGAACAGGCGAACGGGAGAGGGACGCGACGACGGATGAGGAACCAGGGGCTTGCCCGAAACGCCGGGTCGCCACGCCCGTCGGCCCCGGGGCACGGATGGGCTAGCCGATCGGGGTGCGTGGGCCACAACCCCCGCCTATCGGGGCCTGGGGGACACGGACCCCTCTGTACGCCGGGCAGGGCGACCGTACCGGCGCCACTGCCGTCGCGCCGGTCCCTGCGGACGCGCCAGCATCGGATGAGATCGGGCCGGATGTCACGTAATACGGGCAACAGCTAACTAGAGGAGAGGCAGATGGGCGAAACCAGGCGGCCGGAGGCGTGGGTGGCCACAGTGGCGCCCGAGGAAGCGGACGGGCTCCTCAAGGAGGCCTACGACTGGCAGGCACGGCGGCTGGGCGAGCCGACCGAGTACACCCAGCTCGGCAGCCTCCACCCCGAGCTCGTCTACGAGCGGCTGCGGCTGTACAAGGTCGTCGATCAGCTCGAGTCGGGCCTGACGGAGACCGAGAAGCACGCGGTCGTCTACGTGACCTCGGTGGTCAACCAGACGCCGCACTGCGCGTCGGGCGCCCGCCGCAAGCTCCAGCTCGAGGGGGTACCCGATGAACTCGTCGCCCGGCTGGCCGACGACCCGCTGGCCGGCGGGACGGGAGACGCCCGCCTCGACGAGATCGTCCGGTATGCCGCGATCCTGACCATCAGCCCGGGCGCCGTCGGCGAACACGACATCGACGCCCTGCGGGAGGCGGGGCTGTCCGACGCCGACATCGTCGCGCTGAACAACCTGGCCGCCTACTACAGCTACACCAACCGGGTCGCCACCGGCCTCGGGCTGCGGTCGGAGGTACCGGCCGAGCACGCCGTCGGCGCGGCCCCGCGCTGAGGGATCACCGAACCCGCACGACTCCAGTGAGAGGAAGATCCGTTCATGTCGGTCATCGAAGTCATTGAGGCCACCAGGTCCGCGGTTGCCGCCGATACGAAGAATGCCCAGGCCGTGTTCCGCTCGGAGCACGACCTGGTGGGCGTGACCGAGGTGGCGTCCCTTACCGGTTCCGGGCACCGCGTGACCGTGGACGAGCCGGAGAGCCTCGGCGGGGGCAACGTCGCCGCCAACCCCGTCGAGTACGCCCTCATCGCCCTTGGCTCGTGCCAGGCCATCACCTACCGCTTCTGGGCGGCCCAGCTCGGCATCGCGCTCGACGGCGTCCAGGTGGAGGTGGAGGGCGACCTGGACGTGCGCGGCTTCTTCGGCATCGACGACTCGGTACGCCCCGGCTACGGTGCGGTGCGGCTCCGGGTCAGGCTCAGCGGGCCGGAGGAGGCCGCACGCTACGAGGAGCTTGCCGCCGCCGTGGACGCCCACTGCCCGGTGCTCGATATGTTCAGCAACCCGGTGCCGGTTGACAGGCAGATATCGGTCGGCTAGCGGGCTCAGCCGGGGACTCGGGTCTTCGACCGCTCGGCTAGCGGCGCCTCGGTCAGCAGGCCGAGGCCGTTGGCGACCCGGTTGGTGTAGTTGAGGTGCGCGGTGCGGTTGTTGGCGTCGAGGATCTCGATGTCGCTGAACCCCGCGCCGCGCAGTTCCCCGATGTCGGCCTCGGTCACCGCTCCCGGGCTCAGCGTCACCTTGTGCACGTAGCGGGCCAGCGCGGCGTCGGCGGGGTCGAGCCGGTCGTAGTCGCCGCCGTCGAGGATCGCGATGAGGTCGTCCTCGCCGGCGTTGCTGAGCTGGGTGCGGGCGAGCGACGCGCAGTGCGGGGTCGAGTTGAGGATGGAGGTCAGGTAGGAGATCAGCTCCCGCTGGCGGAACGTGAGGCTCGACGCGACGTTCTCCGTCGCCTTGTACAGGATCAGCCGGGCGTGCACGATTTCCGGGTCCAGGCTGCCGAGCTGGGTGAACTCCGTCGGCTGCCCGAGGCGGCTGGCTTGCCAGTCGTAGGCCTCCTTGAGCCGGCCGGCGGCGTCGGCCGGCGGGATGGTGCGGATCCAGACCATGGTGCTCTCCTTACCTGGATTGGCTGTCTCTCGGGAACTCGCGGGTGGCGGACGTGCGGGCGACTACCCGGCTGCCGCGGATGACGATCCGGTCCGGCGGCGGCGCGGCTACGGCGTCACCGGCGCTGGCGCCGGCCACGGCGACGAACCTGGCCGACGCGCCCGCCCGGATCGCGGGAGCTTGACGGCCGAGCACGGCCCAGGCGTCGGCCGTGACCGCGGCGAGCGCCTGCGCGGGGGTGAGGTGGGCGGCCGCGGCGAGCAGCGAGGCGGTCTCGAGCGGGTCGGTCCG
>JASHTQ010000705.1 GCA_030040475.1 Streptosporangiaceae bacterium | reverse complement strand
GCGGCGATGTGGTGGCGCGGCTGCGTGCGGCGGAACGCGCCTCGGCCGCGGCGGGGCTGCGGCGGCTCGCCACCGTCGATCCGGCCCTCGCCCAGTTGTTCGCGAGCATCGCGGCCAGCGATGCCACCCACGTCGCGGCGCTCGCCGCGCTGGCGTAGCCGCCATGACAGCCATCTCCGCGCTGCAGGCCGCGCTCGCGGCGGAGGACGCGGCCATCTACGGCTACGGGGTGGCCGGAGCCTACCTGGCGGGGAGCAGGCAGGCCGCCGCCACCCAGGACTGGACCGACCACAGCGAGGCCCGCGACACGCTGACCGCGATGATCACGCGGCTCGGCGCCACGCCGGTCGCCGCGGCCGCCTTCTACGCTCTCCCGTTCGCGGTGCACGACGCGCGGGCGGCCAGGGCGCTTGCGGCCTATCTAGAAGACGGCGTGACGCGCGCGTACCTCGGCGTGGTCGCGCTCGACGACCAGCGGCTGCGGACCTTCGGCGCGCTGGCCATGCAGGCACCGGCCCGGCGCGCGGCCTACTGGCGGGGCAGCACGCAGCCCTTCCCCGGCCTGGTCAGCGCGCCCTGATCCTGATCGGGCCGGCCTGGTCAGTCGGGTCAGTCGTGGTGGCGGAGGGAGGCAAGCACCCGCACGATCGTGGTGGCGGCGAGGTCAATGTCATCGGCCACGGCGATCCGTTCCGCCCATGACCACCAGAACCACCAGATGCCGTCCTTCCCGCAGCCCGCGTAGACGCTCTCTTCGAGCGCCCGGGCGGCCGGGTTGACCACGTACAGACTGGGGACGCGCCCTGGCGGCGCCATCAACCACGCTTCAAGCCCGCGATGGGTCAATTCGTCGGCTAGCTTCTCCAGATATACCGCCTGCATCTGGTCCGGCTCGCGGGTCTTGCCTTCCACCGTTATCACCACAGTAACTATCAGGAATCGGTCAGGGACTGAATGTTGCCGCCGCACCCAGGATGCAGCCGCGGCGGCGTCGGCGCAACGCACATCGGGAAATTCGCAGCTCAGGGAGATCAGCGGGTGATAACCCCCCGTCAAACGGTTAACCCTACCCTTGTCGACGCATCAGGCCCGGCATTGGTTCACGAATAAGACATAAAAGTGTCAAATGGTCCCGTCGATCGCGCGCGGCTGGGAAGAAAGGATCGACGGTGCGCGGCCAGGTTCAGGAGGAGAAGAAGCGACAGGTTCAGGAGGGGAAGGAAGGGACGGGAAAAAGGGCCAGGTTCACGAGGGAAAGAAGGCTCAGGAAAGGCGGGATGCGAGGGGAAGAGGGGGCAGGGTCAGGAGGGGAGAGGAGGCGGCAGGGGTTCGGAGTGCAGGACGGTGAGGCGTGAGACGGCGCGGGTGAGCGCGACGTAGAGCCGCTGCAGGCCCCTGGCCTCGGCGCGCGCGATCAGCGCGGGCTCGACCACGATGACGTGATCGAACTCGAGGCCCTTGGCCATCGTGACGGGCACCAGCGTCAGGCGCGCGTCCTCGCCGGGCGCGCCGTGCGCTACCCCGGCGCCTGCGAGCGCGCGGGCCAGTTCGGGAACCTGCGGGTCGGCGGCGATGACGGCGACGGACCCCGGCCGGGCCAGGGCCTGGCCGCAGGCCGCCGCCATGGTCGAGCCGACCGCCGAGGCGGGCACCCGGACGACGTCCAGCGCCCCCGGGTCCGCGCGCAGCGAGGAGGCCGGCCGCAGCTCGGGAGCGATCGCATCGAGCAGCGACGACGCGTAATCCAGGATCTGCCGCGGCACGCGGTAGCCGACGGACAGCTCGCGCACGTCGGTATCCGGCTTGCCCAGGTGCGACAGCAGCGCCGCCCAGGATTCGGCCGCCCACGGCGTGGTGCCCTGGGCCAGGTCACCGAGCACGGTGGCCGATCCGGTGGAGCACCGGCGGCCGAGGGCGCGGCACTGCATCGGCGACAGGTCCTGGGCCTCATCGACCACCACGTGGGCCAGGCTCGGCGTCCGGTTGACCAGGTCGCGCGCCTCGTCGATGAGCACCAGGTCCGCCGCGGACCACCGGGCGGATCCGGGTCCACGCGGCGGGGGCGTCCACAGGATCAGCGCCTGCTCGGAGCCGGTGAGCACGCCGTCGGCCGCCGCGGCGAGCGCGGCCTGCGACGACAGCAGCCCGAACACCAGCCGCACCGGGTCCACCTTCGGCCACATCGCCTCCACCACCGCGCGTACCGGCCGGGACCGGCGCACGGACTCGTGCGTGCGGTCGTCGCAGGCCTCCCCCGCGGCCTCCATCTGGGTGAGGATCACGTGCGCGATCCGGTGCTCGAGCAGTTCGCGCGCCGCGCCGTAGCGCACGCCGCGCCGGGCGAGTTCGGCGGCGAGTTCGGCGAGCTGGTACCCGGGCACCCGCCACCGGCGCGACCCGCGCGGCAGCACCAGGGCCGAGGACGGCGCCCGCACCGACGACCACAGCGCGCGGCGCAGCACCTCCGCCATCCGCGCATCGCCCTTGACCACCGCGGCGGGCTCCGGGTCGGAGCCGCGGACGGACAGGGACCCGGCTACCAGCTCGCCGACCGTCGTCTGGGTGACGTCGATCTCGCCGAGCGCGGGCAGGACGTTGCGGATGTAGGAGAGGAAGGCCCGGTTCGGCCCGACCATGACCACGCCGCGCCGCCGCACCTGCTCCCGGTACGCGTACAGCAGGTACGCGACCCGGTGCAGCCCGACGGCGGTCTTCCCGGTGCCCGGCGCGCCCTGGACGCACACCGTCTGGTCGGCGCCGGCCCGCACGATGTCGTCCTGGTCCGGCTGGATGGTGGCGACGATGTCGCGCATCGGGCCCGATCGCGGGCGCTCGATCTCGTCGATGAGGATCCGGCTCGGCTTGCTCGCCGCGGCGCCGGCCGGCGAGCCGGAACCGAGCGGGCCGGAACCGAGCGGGCCGGAACCGAAGAGCTCGTCCTCGTAGGCGGTCAGCTCCCCGCCGGAGAAGCCGAACCGGCGCCGCAGCGCCAGGTTCATCGGGTCCGCGCCGCTGGCCCGGTAGAACGGCCTGGACACCGGCGCCCGCCAGTCGATGACCGCGGGCGCGCCGTCCGGGGCGTGCACGTGCCTGCGGCCGATGTGGAAGCTGTGCCCCGCGACGCCGTCGTCGCCGTCCTGGCCGCCGCCGTCGTCGTAGTCCAGGCGGCCGAAGAACAGCGGGGCGTCCGGGATGTCCTTCAGAGCCTCGGCGCGGTGGTAGAGGTCGGCCTTGAGGTACTCCTCGGAGACCGGGTCTCCGCCCATGGCCTTGAGTGACAGCACGTCCTCGCGCATCATGCGCAGGAACTCACGGTCGCGCCGCAACTCGGCACGCTCGGCGGTAAGGACGGGATCCACCACCGCCCGTTCGGTAAATTCTGTATTTTTTGCTTCTGACGCGGCCACGAGGACGGGAACTTACCAGGTAGCCGCGCAGAAGTCACGCGGTTTTCCGTGCCGCAGGGCGCCAGCTGCCCAGCCCGTGCGGGGTGAGGAACGCGTCGAAGACGAGCTCGGACGCGCCGGTGAGGGCGCCGAGCCGGCCGAGCGTGGAGGGCAGCAGGGCGGGCGGGTCCGGCCTGCGGAACCGCATCAGGCCGGACAGGTAGCCGGCCCTGACCGCGGCGGGCGCGGCCTGATGCACGCTGGCGGCGAGGCCGGACAGGCCGACCGCCTGCGGGTCGTGCGCGTTCACCAGCGCGCCGATGCCGCGGCCGAGCGCCCTGGCCACCTGGTCGAGGGCGCGGCCTGCGGCCGGATCGGCGGCCGCGGCGGAGACGACCTCCTCGGCCAGCGCCATCCGGTCCCCCTGTTCTGGCCGGCCTGCCGCGCGGAGCAGCCCGCGGGCGCCGGCGTCGAGCTCCCAGCAGCCAGAAGAGCCGCACCGGCAGGGCTCGTGGCCGCCGGCCAGCGGCATGTGCCCGAACTCGCCCGACGAGCCGTGTGCCCCGGTCACCGGCGAGCCGTCGGCGAGCAGCACCCCGCCGATGCCGGTCGCGACGTGCAGGTGCAGGGCGACCGAGACGCCGCGCAGCACGCCCCTGCGGGCCTCCGCGAGCCCGGCCAGCGTCGCGTCGTTGCCGACGAGGACGGGGCCGGCCGCGTTCGGCCCCTCCGCCGTCCCGGCGGGGACGAGCGCACGGGCGACGTCGACGTCCCGCCAGTCGGCCAGCGTCGGCTGCACCATCTTCCCGCCGCTGACCGGGGACGGGACCGCGACGCCGATGCCGACCACGCGCCCGCCGAACTGGCGGCTGCGGATCCTCAGCCTGGCCGCGACGTCCGCGAGCACGCCGGTACCCGACTCGGCCTCCCGCTCCTGGCGGTCGAGCACCGTGCACCGCCCGGATAGCTCGAAGGCGGCGATCATGAACGAGTCATCCCGCAGGTCGACGGCGAGCACCACGGGGCCGTGCGGGTGCGCGGACGGGATGCCGGTCGGGCGCCCCCTGGCGCGCTGGACGGTGGCATCGACCGGGCTGCTCAGCTCCTCGATCAGCTGGCGCTCGGCCAGGTCCCTGACCAGGACGGTGGCGGTTCCCCTGGCCAGGCACAGCTCCCTGGTGAGCTCGGCCCGGGTGCGCTGGCCGGCGCCGGCGTGGATGGCGCGCAGCAGCCGCGCGAGATTGTGCGCGCGCAACTCGGCACTGGTGGTCGCCGCGCCCTCGTTCTTACGCACACTCCGATCGTGCCACGCCCGGCTCGGCTGCGGCGCCGCTAGCCCCCGCACTACCAGTCCCAGTGGAAGCCGACGACGGTCTTCTCGGCCAGCCGCAGGTAGCGATGGACGGCGAACTGGCTGTCCAGGGAGACGGGCTCGCGTTCCACGATGGGGCCGTCCATTCCGTCCCATACCGCCCACACGACGTCGCGGGGAAGCCTGCGGGGGTGGAACTCGACGCGGATGTCGAGGCTCTCGACGTGGTACTGGACGATGCGGCGGAACTCCGGCGGCGGCGGCTGCGGGTAATGGAAGCTCGTGGTGTACTCCAGCGTGGCGGTCTCCCCCGCGGCCAGCGGATTGGCCAGCAGCATGTCCACCACGAACAGCTCCGCGACCGGCTGGTAGAAGGGCCCCGCCAGGCCGTTGCAGCCCTGGCCGACCTCGATGGTCACGGCGTTCGTGTCGGCGCGGTAGGGAACCCGGTCGACGTCGTCGACGAGCGCCTCGATGACCTGGATGGTGCGGTGCCGCGACGGCATGCCGTCGGCGTCCAGGTAATGATGGTCGTGCATGGACAGCGTCTTCAGCCTGGGGCTGCCCAGGGCGCTTGCCGTGTCGTCGCGGATCGCGCGGGGGCCGGACAGGACGCGCGCTCCCGCGGTCCCCTCCCACAGTTTCAGCAGCTGCTTGCGCTCCCACGTGCCGAGGCCGAACGCCTCCATGAACAGCACCAGGGTCGCCTTGCTGAGCAGCCTGCCCTGCAGGGCGCGCGAGGCGGTGTCCTTCAGCTGGCGGGGCAGCACGTCCGTGTCGCCCTTCGCGCGCGGATGCTCCCACAGGTAATGGGCCAGTACCTCGGCGACCGCGAGCTGGTTGACCTGCCCTTTCCTGCTGCGCTCCGCGTACTGTTCCCACTTGCGCCGGTACCGGCCCGGCCGCAGCAGTAGCTCCCGCAGGTATGCCGCGGCGGCCTGCGCGCCGGTCGGCAGCGCAGAAGCTCCCGGCGTCACCTCAGCCACGATCTCCTCACCAGCTGAGAACTAATAGCGACATTCGTCAGCTATGGTACGACTGTTCTCGACGATGAGGCGAGATCGGCATGCGCGGAAGAATTAATTGCCCACGTCGCGCAGGTAAAGGGCTTACGGGCGGGTCGGCCTGCTCGGCGCCGGCGGGCCGGCCGGCGGACAAACCACGGCTGTCCCGCCAGGCAATTTAAAGCACTTTCGCCCGCGCCGCCGGGCCAGGGTAGATTCGACGTATGCCCGGCACCGACGGACGACCGCGCTGGCTGACTGACGACGAGCAGCAGGCCTGGCGGGCGACCGTCGGCCTGGCCCAGCTGCTCATCCGGCAGCTAGACCGCGACCTGAACGTGCACGGGCTCAGCGGCCACGACTACGAGATCCTCGTCGAGCTCTCCGAGGCCCCGGACCATCGGCTGCGGATGACCGAACTGGCCGACGCGACCAGCCAGTCGCGGAGCCGGCTGTCGCACCAGGTCACCCGGATGGAAAACCGCGGGCTGGTCCGGCGCGACGACTGCGAGGGCGACAAGCGGGGCACGTTTGCCGTGCTGACGGACGAGGGCATGGCCGCGATCGAGCGCGTCGCACCGGATCACGTGGAAAACGTCCGCCGCCATTTCATCGACCGGCTCGAACCCCGCCAGCTCGAGGAAATCAGGTCCGCATTCGAGCCGATCGTCGATTACCTGCGAAAGATCCGCGACCGCGATTAGCGGCGGGCCGGGCTGAGGTGAGCCGGGCCGGG
>JASHTQ010000704.1 GCA_030040475.1 Streptosporangiaceae bacterium | reverse complement strand
ATCAGGTCGCCCAGCAGCTGGCTCCGCAGAGCCGGGTCGTCTACGTGGCCAATGATCCCCTGGTCGTCGCGCACGCCCGGTTCCTGCCGACGAGCAGGCCCGAGGGCGCGGCCGAGTTCCTCGACGCCGACATCAGGAACCCCGCCGCCATCCTCGGCGCCGCCGCGGGTCATTTCACCGACGACGAGGCGTACCCGATCGCCGCCAGCCTGCTCGCCGGCCTGCCGTCCGGCAGCTATTTCGCGCTCTACGACGGCGCCGACACCAACGAGGCGTTCAACGCGGCACAGCAGGGCCACAACGACAGCGGCGCGGTGCCCTACTACCTGCGCAGCCCGGAGCGGTTCGCCCCCTTCCTCGCGGGTCTCGGCCTGGTAGCGCCGGGCATCGCGCCGGTACAGGACTGGCGGCCCGACTCCGGCTCGTCCGGGCCCGCCGAGGTCTACTCCTACCGCGGCGTCGCGCGCAAGCCCTAGGCGGCGGCGCCAGTTTTCCTGGCCGCGGCGTAGCCGAGCAGGGTCGCGAGGCCGAGCGCGCTGCGGGGGGCGTAAGCGATCCGCCATAGTCCGCCGTGGGCTGCCGCGCACGCCTCGTCCTGCCACGGATTCGGCTGCGCGGGGCCGCCGCCGGCGTGCAGGTCGTGGACGAGCAGCGCGGCCATCAGCGTCCGGCAGGTGGCGGGTTCGAAGACCTCGAGGCCGAACCGGTGCGAGCCCGCGTACGCCGCCGCGAGCACGCGGTTCTTCGTGACCGACCGGGTGCGGGTGGGCGGCGCGACGTTCATCGACACGGTCGCGCCCTCGTCCCTGGCCAGGGTCGCGCGCCAGCGTTGCAGGCGCTTGGCGAGCGCGTAGTTGGGACCCTGCTGGGGTATCAGGCCGTCGCAGACGCCGGGGTCGGCGCCTGCCGGGTAGGCACGGCGGAGCAGCCGGCCGCCGGACAGGACGCGCAGCGGCCAGCTGCCCAGCTTCGCCGCCGGGGTCCTGGCCGCGTAGGCGCTGGCGGACTGGGCGACCGCGTCGGCGGGGACGGCGAACACGTCCGTCGGCGTGGCGAGGAAGGCGAGCGCGACGTCGCCGCGCACGGCCTGCAGGCGCACGGTCAGCGCGTCGACGGCGGTGGCCACGCGGACGTTGGCCGCGCCGTCCGCGTAGACGTAGTTGCCGAGCACCAGCGGGCCGTCGAGGCCGGCCAGCCAGTCGGCGGCGGCCGGCACGTCACGGATCAGGTCCAGGCCAGCCCGTTCGCCGGCGGCGACGGGAACCAGCAGGGTGCCGCCGCCGTGTCGGGCCGCTTGGAGCACACGATCCCAGATGACGGGATCGGGCAGGTCCAGGGCGGCCACCCGGGCGCCCCAGCCGAGCAGCACGGGCAGCGGGCTGAGCTCGGCGCCCGCGCCGAGGACCGCGACGGTGCGGCCAGGCAGGGACAGCCAGCCGGGATTGGCCGCGACGGCCCGGACGGCCTGCGCGCACGACGGCTCGATGACGCCGCCGCCGACCCACGCCTCCAGCCTGCGCAGCAGGGCATCGCCGGCCAGCAGCTCGCCGCGGTACGGCACGGCGAGTTCCTTGCCGGCTCCCCCGCCCCCGGCAACGGTGACCGTGCCGGGGACACGGCTGGCCGGCTCCGACATCAGCGCCTGGAGCCCGGATTCCGTCCCGTCCGCAGCCGCCACGCGCATCCGGCGGTGCAGCGACTGCAGGCCGTCGCGGGCGACCGCGATGGCGTCCTGGCGCGAGGCCAGGCCCGCCTCGATGAGCCGGCGGAAATGCCGCGGGTAACCCCGGCGCCAGTCCTGCTCACGCTCGGCGGCGCGGGCTCCGGCCGAGTCGACCCGGTGCAGGGCGCCGGCGACGACGGCGCGGCCGAGCGCCGAGGTGCTCCGGCGCCCGTCCGCGGCGCGGGGGAAGACCACCCCGGTCGGCTCGTCGCTGCTCATCGGGATCCCTTCGGTCTTCCCGGCTTTCCGGGCTTCCCGGACGCAGGGTGATGATCAGGATGGCACTTCCCTGACCACCTCGCCAGGGCTCTTATCCCGCCGCAGGCCCTGGAACCTGGGGTGGCGCAGTTCACCGTCCGGCGTCCATTCGCTGAACCCGACCTCGCCGACGAGACGGGGCTCGACCCAGTGCACCCCGGACCTGGGTAGCCCGGGGCCGCGCTCGAAGGCCGGCGTCGGGCGCTCGTCGGCGGCCAGCGCCGCGTGCAGGCTGGTCAGCATGCGCCGATCGAAGCCGGTGCCGACCTTGCCGGCGTAGGTGAGCTTGCCGTCGCCGTCGTAGTAGCCGAGCAGCAGCGCGCCGAACCCGGTACGCGAGCCCTTCGGGTCGGTGTAACCCCCGATGACGAACTCCTGGCCGCTCTCGCACTTGAACTTCAGCCAGTCCCGGCTGCGGCCGGCCCGGTACGGCGCGTCCGTGCGCTTGGCGATGAGCCCCTCCCAGCCGAGGCCGCAGGCCTCACGGAAGTACGCCTCGCCATCGGTGTCCCTGTGCTCGGTGAAGCGCAGCGGGTCACGGTAGGCCAGCAGGTCGCGCAGCAGCCCCTTGCGCTCGCGCAGCGGCAGGGGACGCACGTCGCGGCCCTGCGCCCACAGCAGGTCGAAGATGTAGATGTACACCGGCACCTCGGCCCGCAGGCCCGGCCCTGGATCCCGGACACCGAGCCGCTGCTGCAGTCGGGAGAACCGGGTCTCGTCCCCTTCGAAGGCGACGACCTCGCCGTCCACGACGAAGTCGGCGGCGTCCTGGGCCATCAGCGCCTCGGCGATCTCCGGGTACGTGCTCGTGACGACCTGCTGGTTGCGGGTCATCAGCCGCAGCCGCGACCCGGCACGGAACGCAAGGCAGCGCTCGCCGTCGAACTTGCGCTCAAAAATCCACGCCGGGTCGGAGAACCTGTCCTTGGTGAGGGTAGCGAGCTCGGGTTCGAGCCAGTCGGGCTGGCTCGCCTGGTCCGTGGCGTCCGTCATGCCCTGATCCTGTCACCAGGCCGCCGCGAAGGTATCGCGGCCTCGCATCGGGGAAGGGTGAGGCGAGAGCGGATGCGAGCGAGAAGTGGGATGCTGGAAGCGGGAGGTTTGGCGCGGTGGCGGATAAGTGGCTGACGTTCGACTGCTACGGGACGATCGCGGACTGGAACACCGGGATGGGCAAGCCGCTTGAGGCGATCGTGGGACGGGAGGCCGGGCGGCTGCTCGGCGCCTACCACCGGGCGGAGCTGGAACTCGAGGCCGGTCCCGGCTGGATGCCCTACCGGGAGGTGCTGACCTCCGGGCTTGCGTGGGCGGCCGACCGGGAGGGCATCACGCTGCCGGCGGGCGGCGCGGAGGCGTTCGTCCGCGCCTGGCCGGACATGCCGGTATTCGAGGACGCGGGCCCCGCGCTGACGGCGCTACGGGAGCAGGGCTGGCGGCTGGCGATCCTGACGAACTGCGACGACGACCTCTTCGCTACTACCAGGCCGCGGCTGCCCGTCGAATTCGACCTCTGGGTGACCGCGCAGGAGGTCGGCAGCTACAAGCCCGACCTCGGGCACTTCCGCAGGTTCGCCGACAAGGCGGAGGTCACCAAGTCCAACTGGATCCACGTGGCGAACAGCTGGGTGCACGACATACTCCCCGCGGCCAGGGTGGGGCTGCGCTCGGTCTGGGTGGACAGGGACTTGACCGGGCATCCGGCCAAGCTCGCGGAGCGGCGCATCACCGCGATGCGCAGGCTGCCCGAGGCCGTCGCCGACGTCAGCGCCTTCTTGCCGAAGTAGGTCGCTGGCCAGGCGGTTGATCAGGAGCCGTCGGGCCCGGCGAAGGCCGGGCCGTCGCTGGCGCACGCCGCGGCGGCGGTGATGCCCCCGTTGGCGGCGGCCAGGCCGGTGACGCCCTCGGTGGGGCTGGGCGAGGCGGTCGGGCTCGGCGAGCCGGACTGCTGCGCGGCCGGGCTGACCGACGGCGACGGCGAGGCCTGAGCCGTCAGGCCGGCGAAGTCCGAGCCCAGGATCAGCTCGATGGTGCCCGGGCTCAGGCTGGCGTCTTGCAGGTCGGTGACGTCGGAGACGGCCTGCTTGAGCGTGTTCACCTCGGCGATGTCGGCGCTCGAGGAGTACTCGATGACCGAGTTGGTGTACGAGAACGTCGCGGCGTCCCCGGTGCCGGTCACGTCGAAGCCCCGGCTGGTCAGCCCGGCGGCCGTCCGCGCCGCGAGGCCCTGGACCCCGGAACCGTTCAGCACCTGGACCTTGACGTTACCCGGGCTGGTGGTACTGAGCACCTGCGCGCTTGTCGGCGCGGGCGTCGGGGTGGTGGAGACCTTCGGCACCGTGACGTCGTGGGCTATCGCCGAGAACACCTCGTCGGCCTGCGGCTGCGCGAACTGGACGCGGTCGATGTTGGCGGGCCACGGCTGGTTCGGCGCGGTCAGGAACTGGACGTTCTGGCTGGACAGGTCGTGCAGGCTCTCGCCGATCTCCACCAGGTCGCCCACCGTCATGCCGGAGTCGGTCGTCATCTGGGCGGCGGCGTCGCTGACCACGCTCAGCAGCCTGATCGGGTTCGACAGCAGGCCGCTGGCCAGCACGTCCTTGACCACCTGGGCGGACATAAACTGGTCCCGCTGGATGCGCTGCAGGTCAGACCCGGTCCCGATGTCCTCGCGGGTGCGCCAGAATGCCAGCGCCTGAATGCCGTTGATATGGTGCTCGCCCGCGGTCAGGTCCATGCCTGAGACGGGGTCGTTCACGTTATACGGCACGCAGACATTGACTCCGCCGACGTCATTGACGACGTTGACGAAGCCGAGCATGCCGATCCCGATGAAGTGGCTGATGAAAATGCCGGTCTGCTGCTCGAGCGTCTTCCACAGGCAGCCCGGGCCGCCGATCTCAAGGAGCGCATTGATCTGCACGTACGAGGTCAGATCCTGCTGCTGGCCGGTGTAACCGGGACCAGCCGCGCACGCGTACGTCGGCACCATCGTGTCGCGCGGAATGCTCAGCACGGTGACCGCGTGCCGCCCCGGCGAGATGTGCACGATCATGATCGTGTCGGTGTTATCGGTCTGGTCGTCGCCGGTGTGCAGGATGTACTGCTCGTGCGGGGTCAGGCCCTTCCTGCTGTCATCGCCGTAGACCAAGATGTTCATCGAGGTCGTGCTGTACTGCTGCGGGCGCTGGCCCAGTTCAGCGTTGGGAACCTGCACGCGGGTGATGCTGTCGTAAATCTCGCGGTACTTCAGATAGGCGGCCAGAGTTCCCGCGCAGAGGATGACGACCACGGCCACGGCAACCCAACGCAGAACGTGCCGCTTTTTCCCCTCCCGCGGCCGTCTCCGCACGCCTGACCTCCCGCCGACTGGGGTAGCCAGTCCCTTGCACAACGGATGTTCGATGACAGTAGTTCCCAAAATGTTACCCAGGACGGCAAAATTCATCCGTCTCCCGCGGATCGTAATATGCCGTTAAGCAGGGATATATCAGGACTGCGCCTCGGGTGTCACGGGGCCGCGCTCAGGCGGCGCAGCGCCGCGCGGACGAGCTCGGGATCGGTCGTCGGCCAGAACGGCGGCAGCGACGCCCGCAGGAAGTCGCCGTAACGCGCAGTGACCAGCCGGGGATCGAGCACCGCGACGACACCCCGGTCGGTCGTGGTTCGCAGCAGCCGCCCGGCGCCCTGGGCGAGCAGCAGCGCGGCATGCGCCGCCGCGACGCTCATGAACCCGTTGCCGCCCCGCGCGGCCACCGCGCGCTGCCGTGCCGAGGCCAGCGGGTCGTCGGGGCGCGGGAACGGGATCCGGTCGATCACCACGAGTTGCAGCGACCGGCCGGGCACGTCCACCCCCTGCCACAGCGACAGCGTGCCGAACAGGCAGGTCGGCTCGTCCTCGGCGAACTGCCTGACCAGCTGGGCCGTGACGTCGTCGCCCTGGCAGAGCAGCGGGTGGCTGATCCGCTCGCGCAGCGCGCCCGCCGCCTCCTTGGCCGCCCGCATCGACGAGAACAGGCCGAGCGTCCGGCCGCCCGCGGCCTCGATCAGCTCCTCGAGCTCGGTCAGGTACGCCTCGGGCAGCCGGTCCCTGTCCGGCGGCGGGAGATGCCTGGCCAGGTACAAGATCCCGCTGCGCGGATGGTCGAACGGCGAGCCGACGTCGAGGCCGGACCAAGCCAGGCCCTCTTCGGCGGTGCTGTCGACCGGCGGCAAACCCCACTGCGTGGCCAGGGGGTTGAACGAGCCGCCCAGGGCGAGGGTCGCGGAGGTCAGCACGACCGGGCGCTCGGCGAACAGGCGGTCCCGCAGGATAGGGCCGACCTCGAGCGGCGCGACCCGCAGCGTGGGCGGGCGCCTGGCGTCCTCGGTGAACGGCTGGTCGAGCCAGACCACCTCCCTGCGGTCCGCGACGGCCGCCTCGAACACCTCGAGGATCCGCCGCGCGGTGCGGTGCAGCTCGTCGAGCGCGGACAGGGCCATCCGGCAGGCCGCCGCCTGCGGCGGGTCGTCCTCGAACTCCTGAGCGCGGGACCTGATCGCCTCCGCGCACGCGCCCGTCGCCTCGCGGACCGAGCCGAGCGTCGCGGCCAGCGCGTCCGACAGCACGTCCATCCGGCCCGCGCGCGCGTCGCCGAGATCCAGGCCGAGCGCCGTCGCCGCGTGGCGCAGGCCGTCGGCCACGTCGGGCGATCCCCCCGCCTCGGTGTCGATCAGCCGGACGCTGCGGCGGGCGGCCGCCTCTACCGCCGGGCCCGACAGCTCCCCCGTGGTGGCCGAGGTGACCCGGTCGACCAGGTCGTGCGCCTCGTCGATGATGACCATGGCGTGCTCGGGCAGCACGTCCAGGCCGGAGGTGGCGTCGATGGCGAGCAGCGCGTGGTTGGTGACGACGATGTGCGCCTTCGCGGCCTCCTCCCGGGCCCGCTCGGCGAAGCACCGCGAGCCGAACTTGCAGCGATGCTGGCCGATGCACTCCTGGGCGCTGACCGAGACCTGGCGCCAGGCCGCCTCGGGCACGCCGGGCACGAGCTCGTCCCTGTCGCCGGTCGTGGTCTGCTCCGCCCATTCGTGCAGCCGCTTCACCTGTCGGCCGAGCGGCGAGGCGGGGCCAGCGTCGGCCGGGTCGAACAGCGCGTCCTGCGGGTCCTCGGCCACGCCGCCGCTCTGCCGGTGCAGACACAGGTAGTTGCGCCTGCCCTTCAGGATGGCGAACGCGGGCTCCCGGCCGAGCACCGGCTTCAGCGCCGTGACCAGGCGCGGCAGGTCCCGGTCGATGAGCTGGCGCTGCAGCGCGATGGTGGCCGTGGCCACCACGACCGTGCTGTCGGTCGCCACCGCGTGCCGCACCGCAGGCACCAGGTAGGCCAGCGACTTTCCGGTCCCGGTCCCGGCCTGGACGGCGAGATGCTCGCCGGTCTCGATGGCATGCTGGACCGCCTCGGCCATCGCGACCTGCCCGGGCCGCTCCGCGCCGCCGATGCCTGCCACGGCGGCCGCGAGCAGTTCGGCGACGCCGGGAACATCGGATCGTGGCTTACGGTTGCGACCTGCGGACACGTCGGAACGGTACCTCGCGACGCTCGTTACCGCGACCACGCGGGACGGCGCGCAGGTGAGCCCGGCGTGTCACCACCTCTCGTTCGGGTAAATTCTGTTTTTGATTGTGAAAGGGGCGTAACGGATGACGAGCGCTGACCTTTTGACGGACGCCTTCGGCAGGGTGCGCGAGGAGATCCACGCGGCGGTCGACGGGCTGACCGTCGAGCAGCTGACCGTCCGGATCGACCCCGACGCCAACTCGATCGCCTGGCTGTGCTGGCACCTGAGCAGGGTGCAGGACGATCACCTGGCGGGCGCGTTCGGCCTGACGCAGGTGTGGGCCTCCTACGTCGACAGGTTCGGGCTGCCGTTCGCGACGGGCGAGACCGGCTACGGGCAGGGCTCCAAGGAGGTGGCCGAGGTCCGTGCCCCGGCCGAGCTGCTCACCGAGTACTACGACGCGGTGCACGAGCGGACGCTGCGGCTGGTGGCCGGCCTCACCGAGCAGGACCTGTCGCGGATCGTGGACGAGCGGTGGGACCCGCCGGTGACGCTTGGCGTCCGGCTGGTCAGCGTGATCTCCGACTGCCTGCAGCACGCCGGGCAGGCCGCGTTCGTCCGCGGCATCCTGCTGCGCGGGGACTGAAGCCACGGGGTCCGCGGCCGGCTGCCGTTACCGGCCCGCGGTCTCCGGCAGCCAGTCCCAGCCGGGGCGGGCGGCCAGCTCGCTCGCCCACGGCGGCTGTGCGCCGCGGCGCGTGACGGTCAGCGCCGCCACCTCGACCGCGGCCAGCGCGGCGGCGCGCACCGCGTCCGGCTCGCTCAGCTCGGCCTTGCCGAGCCCGTGACCCGCCCACCAGGCGAGGAATGCGCCGCCGAAGGCGTCTCCCGCGCCGACCGTGTCGACGACCTCGACGGGCGGTACCTCGACCCTTGTTTCTGCGCCGCCGGCGAGGACGCGAGCCGGGGCGGCGCCGTCGGTGACGAGCACGCAGGCCGGGCCCTCGGTGAGCAGGGTCCTTGCCGCGTCGGCCGGGTCCTGGCCCTCGCACAGGTACGCCAGGTCTTCCGTGCTGATCTTCAGCACATCGGTGCGGCTCAGGACGCGGCCGAGCCGGGCCGTGTAGGCCTGCCGGGAGGCAATCGCGCCGGGCCGGCAATTCGGGTCGAGCATCACCATCGTGTCTTCCGGCAGCGCCGCGAGAAGCCCCTCGAGGGTGGTCGCGATCGGCTCCATCGCCAGGCCGAGGCCGCCGATGTGCAGGACCGCGCTGCCGGCCGGCAGCCGGGCCTGGTCCGGCTCGAGCGCCGCGGCGGACGTGCCGGCCAGGTAGAAGCGGTAGCCGGGAATGCCGGCCGGGTCGACGTCCACGACGGCCAGCGTCGTCGGCGCGTCGGTCGCCGACTGGACCACCCGGAGGACCCGGTGCCTGTCCAGGTCGGCCGTGAGCAGGCGCCCGAACCTGTCGCGGGAGAGGCTGCCGAGGAAGGCGACCGGCTGGCCCAGCCGGGCGATCGTGCGGGCCACGTTGAACGGGCCGCCGCCCGGGCGGGGATCGAGGCGGTCCAGGTCGCCGGCCGGATCTGCGATGAGGTCGATCAGGGCCTCGCCCGCGACTGTGATCATGGCCCGATCATCCCGCCGATCGGCCTCGGCGTGGAACCTGTTCGTGCGGCTTGCGCCGGGCCGGGGTGACCGGATAATGTTCGCTGCGCGGTGACCCCTGCCGGGAGCCGCCATCTCGGGTCCAGAGACGCGGCCCACCTCCTGCTGGCGTGAACGGATGGTGGCATGTGTCCGGTGACTGTTGTCCCGTCGTATGGGTCGGCCAGGTGGCCGTGGTGACGCTGCCCGCCGAGATCGACGCAACCAACGCCGACCAGGTCCGTGAGGCGCTGCTCGGCGTGGTCAACCAGGGCGCGGTCTGGATGGTCGCGGACATGAGCAAGACCACGTTCTGCGATTCCACCGGAGTCAGCGCCCTGGTGCGCACGTTCAAGCGGGCCACCGCGAGCGGCGGCGGGATGCGGCTGGTGGTCGACTCGCCCGCCGTGCACCGCGTGCTTGGCATCACCGGGGTCGACCGCCTGATGCCCATCTATGCGAGCGTCGCCGCCTCGCTGGCGACCCCCAACGACCAGCCAGGGCATGGGAGGGGAATGTCCTGGCCCGCGACGATAACGACGGAGGAGCCGCCCGAGCCATCCTGGGATTAACCACCTTCGAATGGCGGCGGCGGCTGCGGGGGCTCGCCGCTGACATCGGTGACTATCGCGGTGGCGATATCACGGAGCTTGACGTTACCGTGCTGCGACGCCGTCCGCAGGATGGCAAATGCACGGTCCTGACCGCAGCGCTCGCGCGACATGATGATGCCGAGTGCCTGGTCGATCACGGTCCGCGAGGCAAGCGACGAGCGCAGTTGCTCGATAAGGGCCGCGTGCGAGGCCATCCGCACGGCGAGCGTCAGCGCCCCGGATGCATTCGCGGCGAAGTTCTCCGCCCGCCGGGCTTCCGCCGCGCCGAACGCCGAGGCGGTCCGCGCGTACAGGTTCAGGGCGCCGACCGTGTGGCCACCGGAGTTCGGCGGCCCGGAGTTCAGCGGCCCGGAGCTCAGCGGCCCTGGTCTGAGCGGTACGGCCAGGCAGGACCGGATGCCGCGGGCGGCCGCCCTGGCCTCGAATTCGGGCCACCGCGCCTTGTCGGCCGTGTCCTCGATGCGGACCACCTGGCCGTCGCGCATGGCGTGCAGGCACGGGCCGTCGTCGAGCGCGTACTGCACCTCGTCTACCTGGGCGGCCAGCGGGTCGCTGCAGGCCACGGTCACCGGCCGGCCGTTGGTCCGCATCGTCATCCCGCACGACAGCCCGCCGGTGCCGCCGGTGCCGCTGCTTCCGCTGCCTGCGCTGCCTGCGCTGCTTCCCAGGCGGGCGGCCAGGACGGCCATCTCGTGCAGGAACTCCTCGATGCTCTCGGTACCGATCAGCGCGTCTTGCAGTTCCCTGCAATCCTCTGTAATCGCCTGTACGTACTCCGCAGCCATCGATACACCCATCTGGCAGCCTCGCTTGATAGCCCGCCGCCTGCGGTTTCCCTGACCAGTCCCCTACCCGAGGACGGTGCGTTAAACATCGCCGACACCGATCGAGCCGCAGTGCGGAAGTTCCCGCGAGATACCCGCGAAGGCCGCCGCCCTTCATTTCGGTGCCGGGCATCACGGGATGACAAATGCGGGGCGCTATTACGCGGTTTAACCGCCCGCAGGCGCGAGCACGACGCCCGCCAGGCCCGCACGCTGCGTGTTTACCCGCTTACGAGGCTCGGCGGCCTCGGGTGCGGCCGACCGCGGCTCGGCACATCGTCCCAGCCAGATCGCGATACGGAGTAACGATCTGCACGGCGTGTCGTCTCGACCCAGATGACGCCAAACGGTAAAACAGGGCGCAGCGGCAGGCGTTCGGAATTACACGACAAACGCCGCGGAATTACCCGATCGCCGGCCGTCGCTCGATCATCGAGCACACAGAACCCTTACCGCATAAGGATAATTGCTGCCCGCAGACGGCCTCTGGTACGCGGCCGTTGCCCGCTGGAGGTATCCGAATGATCGCCCGAAGCCCGCTCACGACGCGCACCGCGCCGTGGGTCATGACTGCCGTGGTGGCCGTCGCGATGCTTACCGCGGGCACCGCATCCGCTCAGCCGCTGCAGCCTTCCGGGTATGGCCCGGCCGCCTCCTCACCACCGTGCCAGGCCGGCGAACTGGCCGTAACCGTGCCCGATGCGATCCGCGGTGACCCGTCGGAGGGGATGGGGAAGCAGGCGTGGAACGTGCTGCTGCGCGATACCGGCCGCGCGGCATGCTCGCTGCGCGGCTGGCCCCGGGTCGTGTTCCGCGGCGGCACTGGGGGCAAGGGGCCGGGCACGGCGCTGGGCTCGACGGAGAAGGCTGTCGCGGTCACGGTCAGCGACGTGGAGTTCAGCAACCTCGCGCCGGTTCCTGAGGCGAGGATCGTGCTGCAACCAGGACAGAGCGCGGTGGTCACGGCCATTTCCGCGGCCGGCCAATCCCGGTGCGTTACCCAGTGGACGATGGCGCTCACGCTGCCAGGTTCGGATCGCCAGGTGGCCGTCGGCGAGCCGGCCGGCTCCTTCGTCCCGTGCGTGGGCGGACAGCTTCAGCTGTCCCCGTTCTACGCCGAGCAGACGCTGACCAGCCAGATCAAGGCGCTGCAGGTCTCGTCCGCCCCGCCGCCATTCGCGGCGACCGACGCCGCGGAGCCGGCGACCTGCCGGGCCTCGGCGCTGCGCGCGCAGGTGTCCTCGACCTCCTCGACCAAGGGCGGCGCGGTCGTCGAACTCCGGCTCGGCAACTCGGGCCGGACCTGCGTGCTGCCCGAGAGCTGGCCGACGGTGAAGGTGCACTCGGTGGGCGATTCGCCCAGGGTGGCCAAGATCTTCACCGATTCCAGCGCGCTGCAGGCCGAGAGGTCATTGCTCACCACCTACGAGCGCGGCACCGCGCAGAGCACGGCGCTCACCTTGCGGCACGGCGAGTCGGTGTCGGTCGCGCTGCTCGCGCCTCGCACCGGCACCCAGGCCTGCCAGCGCCTGACCTCGGTGACCATCTACCCGTCGTCGCTGGCCCGTGGCGCGGGCCCGACGGCCGTCGTCACGGCGCCGGTGAACATCTGCGGGCCGCCGCGGATCCTGTCGTTCCTGCCCGACCATTCCACCGGCGCGGACATGACGATCGCCCGCGCGGCCCTGGTCGCGGTGCGGGCGGGCACCGCCGAGTCCGGCGGCGATTCGACCGGCTTCTACTACGGAACCGACAGCTCGGCGCCTGCCGCGTGCGGCAAGGGCCCGTACACCGAGCCGGTCGGCAGCTGCAGCCAGGGCACGGCCGGCCCCTACGGGGAGTACATCGGGGAGGTGGGCTCCTTCCTGAACTGGAAGGGCTGCACCACCGCCGGGCTGAACTGGGTCCAGTCCAACTACAACATGGCCAACGACAACATCCTGGACTACGGCCTCGGCCTCGGCGCGGCGGGATACTGGTTCGCGGCGGGCCCTGGCCGGGACCCGCACTACAACGGCACCACGGCCGAGGCGATGACCTGGGGCCAGGAGCAGGCACAGCAGGTCATCGCGAGCCTTGGCGGGTACTTCTTCAACTTCCGCTACATCTTCATAGACATCGAGAACAACGGCACGCCGCCGGACGAGAACGGCTGGAACACGGTCTGGAACGGCCCGTGCGGCAGCACGGAGCTGAAGGGCTACATCGCCCCGGACGTGGACTACGCCACCTACCAGGGATTCGTGAGCTACATCAACCAGTACACGCCCTACTCGGCGGCGGTTTACTCCGCGGGCGGCGACACGTACGGCTCGTGGAGCGGGATCTTCGGCGGCGAGAAGCTCCAGAACGCGGCCGAGTGGACGTTCACCGACGAGCAGACCAACCTGGACCGGCCGGCCGGGTTCGCCAATTCCGGATCGAACGCACGCTGGTTCGGCAGCGAGCCTGCGGTCTGCCACCTGATGTGGCAGTACTCCGGCGGCAACGGCGATCTCAACGGCTACGGCGACTTCGACCAGGCGGAGGCGGCCAACAACGACAACCCCGCCTGCTAGGCGTCCGGCTGCCGCAGCCTCGCGACGGTGTCGAGGAGCAGGCCGAGGAGCTCGTCGAAGCGGGCACCGGGGTCGCCGAAGATGACCTGCCCCGCTTCGACGGCGAGCGGCGCGGCCTGCGCGCCGATCAGCTCGGCACGGCGGTCCAGGGAGTATCTCTCGTCGCCGGCGGCGACCGCCTGGATGACCGCCTGTTCCTCCACGCAGAAGCCGATGGTGAAATCGTGCAGCAGGACCAGGGCCAGCGCCGCGTTCCTGAGGGTGAAGCCCTGGCTGGTGAGGCGCTCGAAGGTCACCTCCTGCCGCCTGACGACGCCGGGGTCGGTCAGCGTCGTGCCGCTGAAGGCCTTGGCCCCGTCCCGGTGGCCGAGCAGCCCCTGCCGGACGGTCACCGCGTAGGTCGTCATCAGCTCGCGCCAGGGCAGGCCGACCGGGAGCGCCGCCATGACGTCGCCGACCTGCCGCCAGATCAGGGTGGCCATCTCGTCAAGCAGCGCCTGCTTGCCGCGCACGTGCCAGTAGAGCGCGGGGGCCTGGACTCCCAGCCGGGACGCCAGGGCGCGCACGGTCAGGCCGTCCATGCCCGCCTCGTCCAGCAGGTCCAGGGCCGTCTGCACGATGACCGTCTTGGTCAGCCCGGCTGCCATGGTTGACAGCTTAACAATGTTAAGGCACGCTGGATAGCGGTCATTAACAACGTTAAATTTAGGAGGAGGTCGCGATGAAGGCGGCGATCCTGCAGTCGGCGGACTCGGTGCCCGTGTACGGCGACTTCGACGAGCCGGCGGCGGACGGGGGCAGCCAGATCGTGGAGTTCGTGGCCGGGGGCATCCACCAGCTCACGCGGTCGGTGGCGACCGGGCGCCATTACGGCCGCGACCCCGTCTTCCCGGTCATTCCCGGCCTGAACGCGGTGGCGCGAGCGGCCGATGGCGAGCTCGTCTTCACCTCGTCGGGACCACCGCCGTTCGGCACGTTCGCGGAGCGGATCGCCTCCCCTGACGCGATGAGGTTCCCGCTGCCTGAGGGCGCCCGGCCCGAGGCCGTCGCGGCAGGCGTCAACCCGGGCATCGCCTCCTGGCTGCCGCTGCAGGCCAGGCTGGCCGAGACCGGCTCGCTGGGCACGGTGCTTGTTCTCGGCGTCACCGGGATGTCTGGCTACCTGGCCGCGCAGAACGCCCGGCTGCTCGGCGCCGCGCGCGTCGTCGGCGCCGGGCGGAGCAAGGAGGGCCTGTCGCGCGCGGCCGACGCCGGCGCGGACGTGGTGGCGCTTCGCGGCGACGGTTGTGGGGACGCGGACGCGCTCGCCGAGGTTCTCGGCGCGGACGCGCCAGGGCTGGTGCTCGACTTCGTGTGGGGTCCGGTGGCCGAGAGCGCGTTCGCCGCCCTTGCCCTTGGCCGCCAGGGGCTCGGCGAGGACACCGCAGACATCAAGTACGTCCAGATCGGCGCGCTCGGCGGGCCGTCGGCGGC
>JASHTQ010000703.1 GCA_030040475.1 Streptosporangiaceae bacterium | reverse complement strand
CACGATCGAGATCCTCGAGGGATTCCAGGCCCCTACCGCGGGCACCGTCCGGGTGCTCGGGGCCGACCCGCACACCGCGGGCCGGGCCTGGCGGGCCAGGATCGGGCTTGTCCTGCAGACCACCAGCCTGGACGCCCAGCTGACGGTGGCCGAGGCGCTGTCGCTGTTCGGCACGCTGTACCAGGATCCGCGACGGGTCGGCGAGGTCCTCGACGTCATCGACCTGGACGCGGACGCCAGGACTAGGATCGGCGCGCTGAGCGGGGGCCAGCGCCGCCGGGTCGACCTGGGGATCGCCATCATCGGCCAGCCGGAGATGCTGTTCCTCGACGAGCCGACCACCGGCCTGGATCCCGAGGCCCGTCGGCGGCTGTGGTCGGTCATCGAGAACCTCACCGCGGGCGGCACCACCGTGCTGCTGACCACCCACTACCTGGACGAGGCGCAGCACCTGGCCGGCCGGGTCATCGTGCTTGCCGACGGGCGGGTTGTCGCGGACGCGACGCCGGATCAGCTGCGGGCGATGGGCGGGGTGCCGGTGATCAGCTACCGGCTGCCCGCCGCGGCACCGGCGCTGCCCGCCGCGCTTACCGAGTACGTGGACGGCAGCCTGCTGACGCTGCCGTCGGCCGACGTGACGGCGGACCTTGCGGTTCTTGTCGGCTGGGCGCGGCAGAACCACGTGGACCTGACCGGCCTCGAGGTCGGGCCGCCCAGCCTGGAGGACGCCTACCTGGCACTCACCGCGAACGGAAAGGAGCTCTGCCATGACTGAGGTGGCGCTGCGGGCGCAACGGCGGCTTCCCGGTCTCGGGCCGGTGCTCGGCGCCCAGATCCGGTACCAGCTCATCATGCTCGGGCGCAACCCGCGCGCGCTCATCGCCGGCCTGGTCCTGCCCGGCGGGCTGCTCGCGCTCGAGCGCGGCAGCGCGCAGCACGTCACGATGGCCCAGGCCGCGCCGAAGATCGCCGGTCTTATCGCCTTCAGCGTGGTCGCCATCGCGTTCTTCACCCACGCCAACGCCCTGGTCATCGCCAGGGAGGACGGCGTGCTCCGGCGCTGGAGGGCCGCGCCGATCCCGGCCTGGGCGTACTTCGCGGCCCGGCTCATCGCGACCATCGCCGTCACGGTGGTCTCCGCAGGCGTGCTGATCCTGGTCGCCATGTCCATGACCGGGCTGCACCTGACCGGCCACGCCGTCATCGGGCTGATCGCCGACGTCGTGCTCGGCGCGCTCGCGCTGGCCGCGGCCGGGATCGCGCTCACCCCGCTCATCCCGAGCGCACAGGCCGCACAGCCGGTGCTGATGGTCATCTACATCCCGCTGATCATTTTGTCGGGATCGTTCGGCCCGCTCACGGACCTGCCGCACTGGCTGACCACGACGATGACCTACCTGCCGGCCCAGCCGCTGATCGACGCGGTCTCGCGGGTGATGCAACACGGCGGCCTGATGTCGGCCCACGACCTGGCCGTGCTCGCGGCGTGGGCGGCAGGCGGCCTGCTGATCTCGATGCGGTTCTTCGGCTGGGATCCGCATCGCCCCCGGCACGCGCAGCAGAGCTAGACCCGGGACGGTGCACGGCGCGGACCGCGCACCACCTCCCGTTCGGTAAAAATTTAAAAATGGGGATGCTAGCGGCGGACCGGCCAGCCGCCGGCTTCCAGGGCGTCCAGCAGGGTGGCGGCCTCGGCGGGGCGGACGGAGAGCTCGGCGACGCCGACGGGGAGGCCGGGCGAGTGCTCGATCCTGACGTCCTCGATGTTGACCCCGGCGTCGCCCGTCGCGTGGAACAGCCGGGCCAGGGCGCCGGGCTCGTCGGGGATGACGACCTGGACGACGGCGAACTCACGCGGGGCGCCGCCGTGCTTGCCGGGGATCCTGGCCACGCCCGCGCGGCCGCGGTCGAGCAGCGCCTCGACCGACTTCTCCGGGTCCTCCCCGTCCGCCAGCATCCGGGCCGCCTCGGCCAGGTCCCCGGCCACCGCGGCGAGCACCTCGGCGACCGGCGCGGCGTTGGCGGACAGGATCTGCGTCCACAGCTCGGTGTCGCCCGCCGCGATCCGCGTCACGTCGCGAAGGCCCTGCCCGGCCAGGTCGAGGGCCTCTTGCTGCGCGTCGGCCAGCCGGGCCGCCATGGCGGCGGCGACCAGGTGCGGGGCGTGCGAGATGAGCGCCACCCAGCGGTCGTGCGCGGCCGCGTCGGTGCGGACCGGGACCGCGCCGCACGCCCGGACCAGCTCGGTGACCGTCTGCGTGGCCTGCGCCGAGGTCTCGGCGACCGGGCACAGCGCCCACGTCCGGCCGAGGAAGAGGTCGGCGCGCGCCGCGGCGGGGCCGTGCTTCTCCCGGCCGGCCAGCGGGTGCCCGGGCACGTAGCTGGTCAGGTCGCAGCCGATCTCGCGGGCCCTGGCAACGGGGAGCTGCTTCACGCTGGCCACGTCGGTGTAGCAGCGGGCCAGGTCACGGGCCTGCGCAGCGGCGAGGGTTGCCGCGACCGCCTCCGGCGGGACCGCGATAACGGCCACGTCGACCACGGCCGGTGCCCCGGGCAGCAGGTCCCCCGCGCCGAGATCGGCGGCCAGCCTGGCGGCGGCCGGGTCGGCGTCGGTGAGCCACACCGGCCAGGAACGCTCGCGCACCGCCAGCGCGATCGACGTGCCGATCAGCCCGGTGCCGACGACGGCGACCTTCACTGGGCGATGTCCAGCCGGAGGGCGACCGCGCCGCGCAGGTACACGTGCTGGATCGCCGACCGCGGCCGGTCGGTCTGCACGTGCGCCATCAGCCGCACCACGCGGGGCATCGCGCCGGGCACCGCGATCTCGGACGCGCAGATCAGCGGCACCTCGTGAAAGCCGATCTTGCGCGCGGCGAGCGCGGGGAACTCGGCGGTCAGGTCCGGCGTGGCCGTGAACAGCACGCTGATCACGTCGTCGGTGGACAGGTCGTTGCGCGCCATCACCTCGGTGACGAGCTCCGCCGTGCCTTCGAGTATCGCGTCGCGGTCGTTCGCCTCGACCTGCACCGCGCCGCGAACCGCCCTGACCGTCATGTGCGTTGTCCTCCTATCGCCACAGGTTATAGGCCTACGGCAGCGTACAGCTCGCCTATTTCCGCGGTGGTCAGCTCGCGCGAGGTGCCCGGCTTGAGCGTGCCGAGCTTGATCGGGCCGACGTTGGTGCGGACGAGCCGGCTGACCGGGTGGCCGGCCGCGGCGAGCATCCGGCGCACCACGTGTTTCCTGCCCTCGTGCAGGGTGATCTCCACCAGCGCGCGGCTGCCCGACCTGTCGACCACGCGGAACCTGTCGGCCGTCGCCACGCCGTCGTCGAGCTCGATGCCGGTGGCCAGCCGGCGGCCGAGGTCCTTGGGCACCGGGCCGGTCACGTCCGCCAGGTAGGTCTTGGCGACCTCGAAACTCGGGTGGGCAAGCCGGTGCGCCAGCTCGCCGTCGTTGGTGAGCAGCATCAGGCCCTCGGTGTCGTAATCCAGCCTGCCGACGTGGAAGAGGCGCTGCGAGGAGTCGCCGAGGAAGTCCGCCACGGTTCGCCTGCCGCGCGGGTCCGACATCGCCGTCAGCACCTTGGGCGGCTTGTTGAAGGCCAGGTAGACCAGGCCGGGCTTGGCCGGGATGCGCTTGCCGTCAACCTTGATCACCTGGGTCTCCGGGTCGACCCTGGCGCCGAACCTGCGCACGGTCTCGCCGTCGACCTGCACCCGGCCCGCGCCGATCAGCTCCTCGCAGTGCCTGCGGCTGCCGACTCCGGCCTCGGCCAGTACCTTCTGCAGCCGGACCCCGCCGGGGACGTCGGTCAGCGAGTCCCTGTCCTCGTCCTCGTCCTCGTCTTTGTACTCGGCTCTGTACTCGGCTTTGCGGGTGTCACGGTCTGGCGTTCTCATCCTCGATGTCCTCAATGTTCTCTGGCAGGAACGGCGCGAGATCGGGGAGATCCTCCAGGCTCGCCAGGCCCATCCGTTCCAGGAAGTAACCGGTGGTGCGGTACAGGATGGCGCTGGTCTCCGAGTCCGTGCCGGCCTCCTCGACCAGGCCGCGCAGGGTCAGCGTGCGCATGACGCCGTCGCAGTTGACCCCGCGCACGGCCGAGACCCGGGCCCGGCTCACCGGCTGGCGGTAGGCCACGACCGCGAGGGTCTCAAGCGCCGCCTGGGTGAGGCGGACCTCCTGCCCGTCAGTGACGAAACGCTCGACGAGCGCGGCGCAATCCTCGCGGGTGTAAAAGCGCCAGCCGCCGGCTATCTCGCGCAGGTCAAACCCCCGGCCCTCGGCCGTGTATTCCTCGGCGAGGCTGCTCAGCGCGGCCGCCACCTCGTTCCTCGGCTGCTCGAGCACCTGCGCCAGCACCACGGTCGGCACCGGCTCGTCGGCGACCAGCAGGATGGCCTCCAGGCACGCTTTCAGTCCCGGGGCCGCGGGCTGCTCGTCCGGGGCTGCCGACCGCTCTTCGGGGGTTGCGGGCCGCTGCTCCGGGGTTGCGGGCTGCTGCTCGGGGGCGGGGGTGGGTTCGGTCGTCATCGTGTGTCAGTCGTCGCTTTCCGTCAGTTCACCGAAGCTATCAGTGTTCTCATCGTCGGTGCCCGTCCACGTCACGTAGAGCTCGCCGAGCGGGGCGATCTGCTCGAAGGAGATGACGTCCTCCTTGTACAGGTCGAGCAGGGCGAGGAACGAGGCCACGACCTCGTAGTTTCCAGCCGCGCCCGCGGTCAGCTGGCGGAAGCTGGCCCGGCCGAGCTCCCGCAGCCTGGCCGCGATGATCCGGGCCTGGTCCCTGACGCTGATCATCGGCGCGTGGATGTGCTCGGTCGACACCGTGGGCGGCGCCTTGGGCGCGAGGGTCAGCGACGCGAGCCTGGCGAACTCCGCCGGTCCCAGGCCGAGGAGCACCTCGGGCAGCAGCTGCGCGAACCGAGGTTCGAGCGGGACCCGGCGCGGGAAGCGGCGGGCCGCCGCGGTCATCCGCGCGGCGAAGGTGGCCGCCACCTCCTTGTACGCGCGGTACTGAAGCAGCCGGGCGAAGAGCAGGTCCCTGGCCTCGAGCAGGGCCAGGTCCTCCTCGTCCTCCACCTCGCCGCTGGGCAGCAGACGGGCGGCCTTCAGGTCGAGCAGGGTGGCCGCGACGACGAGGAAGTAACTGACCTGGTCCAGGTCCCAGCCGTCGGAGCGTGCCGAGATATAGCCGATGAACTCGTCGGTGACCTGGGACAGCGCGACTTCCGTGATGTCCAGCTTGTGCTTGGAGATCAGCGCGAGCAGCAGGTCGAACGGGCCCTCGAAGACGTCCAGGTGCACCTCGAAGCCGCCGGCCTGGGCGGGCCGTGCGTCGCCTTCGGTGTCGTCCACGCTCACGGTCATGACGGTAGCTGAGCGGCGAAGGTGCTAGGACGCGGGTTCTTCAGCGTCCTTGGCGGCGGCGCCGTCCAGGGCGGCGGCTTCGCTGGCGGCGGTTTCGTTGGCAGCGGCTTCGTTCGCGGCGGTTTCGTTGGCGCTGGCGATGCGGCGGGCCAGCAGGCTGTCCTTGCCGCGGGCGTCAAGATCGGCGAGCAGCACGGCGATCGCCTCGCGGACGATCCGGCCGCGGTCGGCCGCGGCGCCGTATCGGAGCAGCGCGAGCCTGGCGCGTTCCAGGTCAAGTAGTTCCTCGGCGGACAGGTAGACGGTGATCTTCTGGGTGTGCTTCTCCCGCCCGCTGGCGCGGCGCTGGTCTCCCCCATCGGGACCGGGAGCAGCGGGGCGCAGGAGCTCGGCGACCCCCGGCAGGCTTACCCGCCGTGATCGGCCCCTCCCTGACGCCACCGCTCCAGTACCTCCTTGGCCAGCTCCCG
>JASHTQ010000702.1 GCA_030040475.1 Streptosporangiaceae bacterium | reverse complement strand
GCGGGCCAGGCCCAGGACGAACGCGGGCAGGCCGAGCGACTCGGTATCAAACCGGGTCAGGTGGTGCAAGAGATCGGCCACGACGACGATTGCGACGAGCAGTTGCGCGACGCGATCAGCCGGATCGACGGCGTGGAGCTGGTCGATGAGGACTACGACGACGTGGTCGACGTGGTCCTGCTGTGGTGGCGGGATGGGGACGGGGACCTCGTCGACGCGCTCGTCGATGCCCTCACGCCGCTCGCCGACGGGGGATACATCTGGCTGCTCACGCCGAAGGCGGGCAGGCCGGGTCACGTCGAGCCGAGCGATATCGGGGAGGCAGCGCCGACGGCCGGCCTGTCTCAGACCTCCAGCGTGAGCGCGGCCCGCGACTGGTCAGGAACGCGCCTGGTGGCGCCCAAGGCGCGCCGCTGAGCGCCCGCGCGGGATCCGCAGGTGCCTAGCTGACCGTCCGTTCACCTTAGTTTTATGCCGAACGGGCCGTGGTTCATCGCCCGCGCCACAGTGGCACACTTGGGTGGTGCCTGTTAATTGCCGGCACGCTTCCCCCGGTCGAGTGAAAGGAATCAGGCATGGCGGTTGAGGTAGGCGAGCAGGCTCCCGATTTCGAGCTGAAGGACCAGCACGGCACGCCCGTGCGGCTGTCCAGCTTCCGCGGGGCCAAGAACGTGGTGCTTGTCTTCTACCCGCTGGCGTTCAGCGGCGTCTGCACCGGCGAGCTGTGCGCCATCCGCGATGAGTTCCCCGAATCCGACCGCGACGACGTGGCCGTGCTCACGGTGTCCGTGGACTCCACGTTCACCCACCGGGCCTGGTCGGACGCCGAGCATTTCGGTTTCGAGCTGCTGTCGGACTTCTGGCCGCACGGGGAGGTCGCCACGCTGTACGGTGTCTTCGACTCCGAGCGCGGCATCGCGACGCGGGGCACTTTCATCATCGACAAGGACGGCGTGGTGCGCTGGAAGGTCGTCAACCCGATCCCGCAGGCGCGCGATCTCGCCGAGTACTCCAAGGCGCTGGCCGCTCTTGGCTAGCGCTGGGTAAGGGAGGCCCGGGGGCGTGGAATACGGTGCCCTGTTACCGGTGCGGGGTTCGGCAGACGGACCCGGAGCGGGGGAGCAGTCCCTGGCGCCGCGGCGTGCTTGCCGATCATCTGGTGCTCATCTGCCCGGATTGCCAGCAATCCGGTGACTGGACCGCGGAACTAGAGCGCTGCGCCAGGTGCGGCAGCGCGCACCTGATCAGGCGGCTGGACCAGGTCGACTGCCTCGACTGCGGCCTGGTCCGCGAGCCCGCCCTGGTTGGCGGCGCCTCCGTCCCTTCCGGTCTCTCCCCGTCTCGATCCGGCGCCCCGTCCGGCGCCGACAACGCCCTGGCCGAGGAAGTCGGCCGCGCCCTGGACCGGGTACTCGGCCGCCGCTGAGCCCGCGCCCCGATCAGCTGGCGGGGCAAACCTTTGCTTCATGATTCCTGTTTAGGGACCGTCCTGGCTGGTAGCGCCAGAACTACGGGATCACAGGAACCCACGAAACGGAGGTTTGCACGTCATGGACGTCAAGGTGCGCGACGTGATGACGCCCGGGCCGATCGGAGTGGACTACCACTCCTCGATAGCCGAGGCGGCGCGGACCATGCGGGACTGGGGAGTCGGCGCCGTTCTCGTGGTCCACGACCAGACGCTCTACGGCCTGGTCACCGACCGCGACCTCGTCGTCAGGGCGGTGGCAGAATCGTTGCGACCTGACGAGCCGGTAGGCCCGCTGAGCAGCGCGGACCTGATCGGAGTCAGGGCCGACGAGGACATCGCCGAGGCGATAAAGCTGATGCGCGAGAACGCCGTGCGCCGGCTGCCCGTCGTCGACGCCGGGCAGGTCGCGGGCATGGTCTCGCTGGGCGACCTGTGCCATGCCGGCGATCCGGCATCCGCGCTCGCCGGGGTCAGCCAGGCGCGCCCCAACACCTGACCATGCAGGTCTTCGCAGGAGGTGAAGCATGACAAGGACAATGCGCGACATCATGTCGCCCGCGCCGGAATGCATGGCCGCAACCGAATCGGTGGCGGCGGCGGCCCGGGCGATGCGCGAACGGGGCATCGGCACCGTCCTGGTGATGGAAGACGGCAGGCTCTACGGGCTCGTCACGGACAGGGACATCACCGTCCGGGTGCTCGCGGAGGACCGTGACCCCGTGGCGACCCGGCTGCACGACATCTGCAGCACCGACCTGGCGGTGCTGCGCCCGGACGATGACGTCGCGCAGGCCATCCGGCTGGTCAGGGAGCGAGCCGTGCGCCGCATCCCGATCGTGGCGGACGGCACCCCGGTCGGGGTGGTGTCCGTCGGGGACCTGGCGCTGGAGGCCGACGGCTCCTCCGCCCTCTCCGGCGTCTCCGCCGCGCCGCCCAACAGCTGAGCCACGGGCCGTTCGTTTGCCGCTACAGCCGCCGGGTAGGCGATTGTCCCCGGCCCGCGCGCCGCGGGCCGGGGACGTGGCGACAGATAGAAGGATGCGATGAGCCTGCCCGCTGGTCAGCAGCGCGTGCTCGACGGCATGGAGCGCACGCTGCAGGAGAGCGAGCCCCACATGGCGTCCATGTACGCGATCTTCGCCCGGCTCCACGAGGGCACCGAGCCCGTCGGCGCGGAACCGCTGAAGCGGCGGCGATGGCGCAACCTGCACGCCGGCGCCGGGCAATCGGGCCGAGCCATGTACGCGATGGCGCTGATTCCCGTCCTGTTCATCATGGTGGTCGCCGGGGTGCTGCTCGGCGGCAGCGCGCACGGGCTCACGACCTGCGGTTCCGGCTCGGCGGCCTTCGGCGGCTCGCCCTGGGTGACCCGATCCTCGTGCCAGACCCAGACCTCGGGGAAGGCGACGTCCGGGCAGGCGACGTCCGGGCAGGCGACCTCAGGGTCCAAGGGCTCGAAGGACCCGAAGGGCGCGGCGGTGCTCTCCGGTACCGGCCTGGTCGGGGTCTCCTGTGCCGCCATCGCGCTGACCGTGCGCGCCGCCGCGAAGACGGGCGCGAAGCTGCCATTTGTGCCGTCGCCAAGCGGCGCCGCCGGAACGCGGAGCCCGCCCGCGATGTGTTACAAATGAGCCAGGGACGGAGGGGCCTGTGCCGATCGAGCATCTGGGGCACGAGGCGGCGGAACTGCTGAACCTCACCAGCGGAGGCGAGGCCAGGCCGCTGAACAAGCTCGCCGAGCTGGCCGCCTGGCAGGTGCCCTCCTGCTCCGGGGCGCACGCGGCAATCTGGTCGGACGGCGACGTGGTCACCGCCGCGTCGACCCACCCGGACCTGGCTGAGCTCGCCGACCTCCAGCTGCGGGCCGGCCGCGGCCCGCTCGTCCAGGTCGCCACCACGGGCCTCGCCGTAAGCTGCCCCGATACGCTGCAGGAAACGCGCTGGCCGGAGTACGCGGACGCGGCGCTGCGCCGCGGGGTGCGGTGCTCGCTGCACCTCGTCCGCGACTTCCCGCGGGGCGCCCTGGTGCTTTCGCTGTTCGCCGTGCGCCCTGGCGTTCTCGACGCTGACGCCGATCCCATGGCCGACGCGCTGGCCGCGTTCGGCGTCGCGATGCTCGCGAACGCCACCGCCTACCATCAGGCCCAGCGGACGGCCAGTCAGCTCAAGGACGCCGTGGTCGCGCGATCGGTTGTCGACCAGGCCAAGGGCATCCTCATGCACGCGCTCGGCTGCGACGCCGACGACGCGCTGCGTCGGCTCCGCCAGGAGTCGCAGCGCCGCCATGTCAAGGTCACCGAGGTTGCCACCGAGGTAGTGGCCGCCTACCGCAGCCGCGATCCGCAGCCGCCGGGCCCGGCCGGCATCCGCTCCGCCAGAACCGGTCCTGGATCGCGTTCCGCGGCGAGTAATTTATCGCGACCCGGGTAGCTGATTCGCGGCGTTAGAGCCATTTTAGGAGGGACTCTGTCATGACGCTCACAGCTTCCGTGATCATCACGTGGCTAATCATCGGGCTGGTGATCGGCGGGCTCGCGCGGCTGCTCGTGCCCGGCCGCCAGCATATCGGGCTGCTGCTGACCATGCTCATCGGCATCGTGGCCGCGCTGGTCGGCGGGTTCCTCACCGCGGCGATTCTCGGCGCCGGGCACACCGTGATTACCTTTATCGTCGCGCTGGTGGCGGCGGCGCTGCTGGTCAGCGCGTTCACCACCCGAGGCTACGGGCGGTACCGCGGGTCCAGGTCCCGTTACCGCGGTCGCCGGGCAGGCTGGCTGCACTGGTAGCAGAAACCGGGATCCGCCGGGCGCCAAGCGCTCCGGCGGATCCCCCGTGTAGGCCTGGTCCTACCACCTGTACCAGCGGCTTCCCTCGCCGGCCCGGACAGCGAATCCGACCAGCCAGGCGATAAGCACGACCGCCGCGATCCACCACAAGGCGTGCAGCGCGAATCCGAGCCCGCCGAGGAGCACGGCAAGCAGCAGAATGAGCAAAATCAACGCCATGGCGTCATCCCTCCTTCACGGTCGGTAACGCCTCTCTCACTACCCCGCGGGTGACGGCCAAACGTCACGCGGAGTCGGTGTGCGGCCGGTCATCGTCGGCCCTACCGTAGAATTGGCTGCGCTTAAGCGGCTGCGGGCCGCCACGCGTTCACGCCGGTGCTGCGCGTCCCGATACCGCCCCGTCGGGCCTGCGCCACCTACCAGGGACGATCAGGAGACATGCCCCAGGACACCAGGCCGAGCGCCTCGCACGCTGATTTCGCCGATCTGGCCGGGCGGCGCGAGGCCTTGCGGCAAGCGGCCGCCATGCCGGGCGCGGATCCGCGGGCGCTGCTCGACGCGGCGTTCGCCGAGCTTGACGCGGCTGCCGAGGTAATGACCAGGCTGACCGAGGCAGGTGCGGAAGAACCGGACCAGAAGACCCGAGAGGCCTCGCCGGACTCGTCGGCCGAACGGGGCCTGCTGAGGGCCGTCTTCCAGAGCGCGCCGGCCCCGCTGTTCGTGCTCGAGCCCGACGGCACGGTGCGCCGCGCCAACGGCAGGGCCGGCGAGCTGATCGGCGCCTCGCCGGGTTATGCGACCGGCAGGCTGCTGACCGCATTCGTGGACCTGCCGTCGCGCGCGGCGGTGCAGAGCCAGCTGGCCGCCGTGGCAAGGACCGGGAAGGCCAAGCGGGTCGAGTGCAGGCTGCTGGGGCCGGCCGGGCCGTTCGACGCGAGCCTGATGGCGGGCGTCACCACGCTGCAGGACGGCGCGCGCCTGCTCGTGGTGACGGTGACCGATCCGGCTCCCGCCCCGGCGGCGGGACCCGACGGCACGACCTCCCGCCATCGCCGCGGCGGCGCCGACGCGGCGGTTCAGTCGATGACCCGCCGGATGGACATGGTCACCTCGGTCACCAGGCTGCTGCTGGACAACAGCACCTTCAGCGAGGCCGTCACGCTGCAGCGCTGCGCGAGGCTGCTGGCGGGCGACATCGCCAGCTGGGTGATCGTCGACGTCGAGCGGGCGGGCCGGCTGCGGCGCCAGTTCGTGGTCGGGCCGCACAACGGGGCGTCCGAGGAGCTGGCCAGGAGGGTGCGCGCGGCGGACCCCGAGCCCGGCTCGGTTCCGGCGCAGGTCCACGCCGCGGCCAAGTCCGTGCTGCTGGCGCACGCGGACGACACCGCGGTTCTCGGCACAGACTCCGACGGGACGCCGCTGCTCATGATGATCGGCGTGACCTCGCTGCTGAGCGTCCCGATCTCGGACGGCGTCACCGGATACGGCGTGCTGACCCTCGGCAGGGTTGCCGCCGAGGGTCACTTCGAGATCGCCGACCTGGGGCTCGCAGAGCAACTCGGCGAGCATCTCGGCGTCGCGATCCGGGTCGACAGGATGTTCCGGCACAGGTCGTCGGTGGCCGAGGCGCTGCAGGGCAGCCTGCTCCCGGCCAGGCTGCCCGACGTGCCCGGGCTCGACCTGTCCGCCGCTTACCTGCCGGCCAGCGAGGGCCTGGAGGTCAGCGGCGACTTCTACGACGTCTTCCCGGTCTCCGGCGGCTGGGCGATCACCGTCGGCGACGTGTGCGGCAAGGGACAGGAGGCCGCCGCGATGACCGCGGCCGCGCGGCACGCGATCCGGGTGCTCGCCCACTGGAATCCCGACCCCGTGGACGTGCTTGCCAAGGTCAACGAGATCATGCTGGCCGGCGACTACGAGGATCGCTTCGTCACCGCCAAGCTGGCCTACCTGCGGTGGGATGGCCGGCACGTCCGGGTAGACCTCGCGAGCGCCGGACATCCGGGACCCGCGCTCGTCCATCCCGACGGCCGCGTCGACGTGCTGACCGGAGGAGGCCTGCCGCTCGGGCTGTTCCCGCAGGCCGACCCCGAACGCGAGGAGCTCGAGCTCGCGACCGGCGACCTGCTCTTCTTTTATTCCGACGGGGTCACAGAAGCGCGCAGCGCGGACATGCGCTACTTCGAGGAAAGGCTCGCCGACGAGCTGGCCGGCCTGGCCGGCCGCTCCGCCGCCGAGGTCGCCAGGATGGTCCAGGGCCTGGTGGCAAGCTTCTCCCAGGAAGAACTGCGGGACGACATGACCATCCTGGTGGCAAGGGTGGGATCCCCGCCGGCCGGGGACCGTCAGTCCTCGTAGACGTCCTCGACGATCTCGGTCTCGCCCGGGCGGACCTCCGTCGACAGGTCGCGCGTCGCGTCGATGTGGGCCGCTGCCTCCTGGCTGCCGAGGGCGCCGGGAGCGGGCAGGCCGGCCCGGACCCTGGTGTTGGCCGGATTGCGGTCGTAGACCGGGTAGGTCACGTCCTCCACCACCCGGCTCGCGGGACGCCAGCGGGCCTGCCGGACGAAAAGCCGCCGGCCGACCCAGCCGTAGCCGCGCCGCGGGATCACCAGGCCGAACAGGCCGATGATCATGAGCACGTAGCCGGCCGTGTGCAGGTTGAAGACGGAGGTGTTGGTGGTCACGGCGAACGCCAGGATCGCCCCGACTCCGATCAGAAGCAGTCCTACACCGGTTTTCATGAGTATCCTTCCGCGGTGATGGCGTCCTGGCCTCAGGCCGTCCCGGCCGGCTCGAGCGGCGCGTCGGCGGCCTCCGCCGAATCCAGCAGCCGGCTCCTCAGGTGGGCCAGTGCCCTGGCCAGGAGCCTGGACACGTGCATCTGCGAGATGCCGAGCCGATCACCGATCTCGGTCTGGGTGAGGTTTCCGTAGAAGCGCATGACGAGGATGCGCTGCTCGCGCTCGGGCAGCTCGTCCCAGTGCGCGTTCACCGATTCCATGTCGATCGTGTGCGAGACGCCCGGGTCGTCGTCGCCGAGCACGTCGGCGAGCAGCGCCGGGTCGTCCCGATCGGACAGCGGGGCGTCCAGCGAGTACGTGCTGAACACCAGGTCCGCCTGACGCGCCTCGACCATGTCGTCCTGGCTGACGCCGAGCCGCTCGGCGAGTTCATCCTCGGCCGGCGCCCGGCCGAGTTGCTGGGTGAGCTCCTCGTTCGCCTTGCGCAGCTCGAGCAGCAGCTCCTGGGCGGACCTGCGGACGTGGATCTGCCACCGCTTGTCGCGGAAATGACGCTTGATCTCGCCGCTCACGCAGGGCTGCGCGTAGGCGGACAGGCTGTCGCCGACCTCGGGGTCGTAATTGTTGATCGCCTTGAGCAAGCCGACGTACCCGACCTGCATCAGGTCCTCGGTGGGCTCGGGGCTGCCGCGGTATTGCCGCACGCACGAACGGACCAGCTTCTGGTAGCGGTCCACGAGTATCTCGCAGGCCGCGGAGCGCAGCTCGTTATCCCGCGGCAGCGTGCGGACCTT
>JASHTQ010000701.1 GCA_030040475.1 Streptosporangiaceae bacterium | reverse complement strand
GGGCGACAGGCGGTCGGTGGTCCAAGCCTCATCCCAGACAATGGACACGTCGGCGTCGCTGATGCCCGGTGCCCTGCGGATCTGGTCCTTGACCTGGGTCAGCACTGTGGCCGCGAACGGGCACCACCCGGACGTCAGCAGCAGCTCGACCTTGGCGACGCCGTCTTCGACCTGGACAGAGCGCACCAGGCCCATGTCCACGACCGAGATGCCCTTTTCCCGGCAGCAGGGGTCGTAGACTCCGGCGAGCGCGTCGCGTGCCCACGTCGGCAGCTCCGACATACCGCCATCGTCAGCCGATGATCGGCCGCCCGTCAAGGTCATGGCCGACCCTGACGTCTCTCGGTGCGTGGACGTTCACCTGGGCATCAGGTATTTCCACGGCGTCGCGGTCCCGCCGAGTTCCGCCGTCACCTCGATCACCGCCGGGCGGCCGTCCGCCAGCGCCTTGGTCAGCGCGGCATGCAGGGCCTCCGGGGACCGTGCGCGGTAGCCGGCCGCGCCGAACGCCTCGGCGACGGCGGCAAAATCCGGATTGTGCAGCCGCGCGCCGACCTCCCGGCCCTCGTACAGCCGCCGCTGGTCGAGCAGCACGTTGCCGAAGGCGCCGTTGTTGAACACCACGGCGACCACGCCCAGGTCATGCTGGACCGCGGTGGCCAGCTCACCGATGCCGAACATGAACCCGCCGTCACCTGCGATGGACACCACCGCCCGGTCGGGAAAGGCTGCCTTGACGCCGAGCGAGGTGGGATAGCCGAACCCGAGCGTGCCCTGATGGCCGCAGCTGACGAACTGGCGCGGCGCGTGCACGGGGAACCCGAAGTAGGAGGCGAAGCCGGCCTGGCAGATCTCCTCGACGAAGAAGCCGTCGGCGGGCAGCGCGGCCCGGATCGCCGCGAGATAGTCCAGGTCGGTGCCCACGTCGCGGACCTGCATGGCCGCCTCTTCCTTGACGGCACGGAACTCCGCGCCGCGGTCAGGCCGCGGCTGGACCCGGCCGGCCAGCGCACTGGCCAGGACCCGCGATGCCGCCCGCGCGTCCGCCACGACCGATACGTCGGGCTGGAGCCTGACCGCCTGGACCGGGTCGATGTCGACGAGTATCGTCCGCAGCTGCGCAGGACGGTATCCCCATCGGTGCCAGGACAGTTCGATCCTGGAACCGATGCCGAGCAGGACGTCGGTGTCGGCCCAGCGGCGGAAGCCGGCCACGCAGGTGAACCCGAGCGGGTCGTCGTCGTCGACGATGCCCCGGCCGCCGCGGAAGGAGACCACAGGCGCCTGCAGGAGCCGGGCGAGCTCGGCGATCTCTCCGGCGGCATCCCGCGCGCCGCGTCCGACCATGATCATCGGGTTCCGCGCCCCCGCCAGCAGGTCGGCGGCACTGGTGACGGCCGCGTGGTCGAGATCCGGCGAGCGCACCGGGATCGGCGGAACCGGGCTGACCGGCGCGACCGCGCCGAGCACGTCCCACGGCACCGCGATCGCGGCCGGGCGGGGCCGTCCCGAACTGGCGTGGTACATCGCCTGCGCGGTCAGCTCGGCCGCCTGGCCCGGGTGCTCGACGATGGCCGCCCACTTGGTCAGCGAGCGCATCGTGGCAAGCTGGTCGGGCAGCTCATGCAGGTGGCCGAGACCCCGGCCGATGAAGCGGGACGGGATCTCCCCGGTGATGCACAGTACCGGGGTGCTGGCGCCGTAGGCCGAGGCGAGCGCGGCGCCGGCGTTCAGGAACCCCGGACCGGGCACGACGGTGCAGACGCCGGTATGCCCAGTCGCCTGGGCGTACCCGAATGCCATGTACGCCGCGGTCTGCTCGTGCCGCGCGCCCAGCACCCGCAGGCCGGATCGCGCGATCGCGTCGAAGAGGGGATAGGTCTGCACCCCGGGCATCCCGAAGACCGTGTCCACGCCGTGCTCGATCAGCGATGCCACGATGGCGTCGGCGGTGCTCATCGTCTTGGTCACCGGGTGCCTCCGTCGTAGCCAGGGCCGGGATACCCCGGGCCATACTAGGATCCGCTGCGGCCTACGCCGCGTGCTCGGTCGGCCACTCGGCTCGCCGTAGCTCGCGCCTGGTCGCGCCGTACGCTACCCCGATCGCCTCCGTGCCGGCCAGGATCAGCATCGCGACCTGGGCGGGCAGGTACTGCAGCAGCAGCCCGCAGCCCGCCACGCCGGCCGGGATGCCCAGGCCGATCAGCGTCATCAGCGCGGCGACGACCCGGCCTCGCTGCTGCGGTGGCGTCCGCCTGATCACCAGGATGTCGGCAAGCACCCGGATCGCCGGGACGCCGAGCATGACGGTGAACAGCAGCCCGGCCACCCACCACGGGCCGAACGGCACGGCGAGAAGCGCGAGAACCAGCACGTCCAGCATGCACAGGGCCAGCAGCAGCACGCCGGGGCGCAGCCGGTGCAGCACCTTCACCAGAGGTGCTCCGACCAGCCCGCCTGCCGCGCCCGCGCCGAGGGCCAGCCCGATCGCCGGGGACGACACCGCCTGGTGGCGGAGAATCACGATGATGACCAGCTCGAGCCCGGCGCCGATCGTGTTCACGAACATGATCAGCAAGGTGGTCGCACGGAGTACGGGCTGACCCCAGAGCATCCGGAGGCCCGTCAGCATGCCGCCGGTCTCCGCGGCCGGTGGTTCGCTACCGGGGCGCGGGGCCGGCCCGGCCTGCGTGCCGCCTTCCCCGCCGCCCGGCATGATCGTCATCAGCGCGGCGCCTGCCAGCGCGATCAGGAATCCGGCCGCGGTGAACACGAAGGGCAGCGCGTGCGACAGCGCGCGCACGCCGTAGAGCGCGCCGCCGATGGCCGGGCCGGCCAGAGCCGCGCCGTTCATCCTGACCTCGTCCTGCGTCAGCGCCTGGGTGAGCTGCTCCTGCGGCACCACCGAGCGCAGCAGCGGCAGGCTGGCCGCCCCCTTGACCGCCTGGCCCGTGCCGAGCAGCGCGGCCGCGGTGAGCAGCACGGGCAGCGAGAGCCAGCCGGTGATCAGCGCCACCACCACCGCCGCGGTCACCGACGCGCGGGCGGCCTCGGTCACGACCACGATCGTCCGGCGGTCGTACCGGTCGGACAGCGAACCCGCGGGCAGCCCGGCCACCAGCATCCCGACCGCCTGCACGGCGGCGAACAGGCCGGCCATGGCGGGGGAGCGGGTGATGGCCAGGATGGCCAGCGGGTAGGCCACGTCCGCGACCGATACCCCGAGGGTCGAAGCGGTCGTCCCGACCCACAGCGTCTGGAACTGCAGGTTGCGCCGCAGTGGCGTCGGTCGCCCCGCGCTGGTCGGGCCGGGCGTCCCGTCGGCGGGACGCGCGCAGGGCTGGTCGGGTGCTCCGGCCATCGCGCGCCCGCCCTGCTGGGCGCCGGCGGTCGCCGTCTTCGTCGTACTCATCGTCCCGCGTCTCCTCTCACTGCTCTGCCATCATTCTGCTTCTCGCAAACTTTCATGTTGAAGTAATCATTCATGTTTACGTGAATGATTACACGATCGTGAGAGTGTGGCAAGATGGTTTCCATGCAAAAGCCCACGGCCATGGGGGAGGCAGCGCCCGCGATCGATCAGGCGGACACTGACGCCGAGCCGCGAGCGCGCTCGGCGGGCGTGGCCGAACCAGGGCCGGCCGTCGGCGATGCGGCTGCGGGAGCACAGCCGCCCGAGGTCCGGACCGTGAACAACGTGGCAGTGCTCAAGGCGATGGCGGACCCGACGCGGTTCGCGATCCTGAGCGCGCTCATGCGGACCAGCGACCTGCCTGTCATGTCGGTCAAGGAATTGGCGGCCGAACTCGGCGAGCCGCAGACGAAGCTCTACCGGCACGTCAGGCAGCTCGAGGCCGCGGGCCTGATCAAGGTGGCGAGCACCCGGATCGTGTCGGGCATCCTCGAGCAGCGGTACCAGGCCTGCCAGCGGGACCTGACGTTCGCCCGCGGTTTGGTCACCGAGAACGCGGACGAGTCCGAGAAGGTCTTGCGGACGGTACTCGACCGCCACCGTGACGGCCTGTTCGCGGCGGCCCGCGCGGGCCGGCTGGCATGGGGCGATGTGCCGGCCGAGGAGTCTTACCGCAAGCCGCTGCTGCACATGTCGGACCTGAAGGTGACCCCGGCCAAGGCGGCAGAGGTCCGAGAGAAGCTCGAGGAGATCATGGGCTCGCTGAAGGACGCGGAGGCCGACGACGGCGTGACACTGAACCTGTTCATCAGCTTCTACGTGCCCGCAGATCCAGACCCCGGCTGACCGGCGTCAGGGCAGGACGGCGTCAGGGCAGGACCTGCACGTACCCGTACCGGGGCACCGCGGCGGTGCTCGCCAGCACCTTGCCGTTGGCGCCGATCCAGGTCAGCCGGGTCAGCCGGATCGAATCGGCGACGGTGAACGCCGCGTACTTCCGTCCGGCCACGATCTTCGGGTACGCCAGGTGCGAGGACCCGTCGGAGAAGGTCGCCTCGAGGCTAACCGTGTCCGGGCTCAGCTCAACGGCGTATCCGGTGGCACGCGTGCCGTCGGGAAGGCCAAGCGGGAGGGCCGTGACGGTTGCCGCGCCGCCCGGCGTCCCGATCGGGCCGCAAGCGCCCGTCTGCGCGCTGCCCAGCGGGTCCTTTCCCGCGAACTCATAGCAGTCCCCGCCGCTGCCGAACATCAGCCGGATGAACCAGCGGTTGCCGGAGACCGTCCCCGAGGCGATCGTGCCCGATGCGGACGGGGTACCGGCGAGATTCCAGTTGAGCCATATGCCGGCGTGCTGCGCGGCGGCGCCGGGCGGTCCGACGCTGACCGCCGGCACCGGCAGGGGAAAGAACGTCGACGCTCCCGGGCTGGCATCCACCGCGACGACCTGAACCGCTCCGTTCGGCGGCAGCGCGAAGCCGGTGAGGCGGTAGCGATCGCCGCAGACAGTCGCGGTCACCGCCCGGAGGTCCTTGCCGTTGATAACCAGGTGGCCGATCCCGGCAGGGAGCTGGATGAAATCGGATGAGAACCCGTCATAGGCCGATCGCTGGCCTCCGCCCTGCGTGGCCACCAGCACGGCCGCGGCCACGATCGCGGCCACGCAGAGGCAACCCGCCTCCTGCGAAACCGGCGGTTGCTCGTGTTGACCAGGATGCGGCGCAGGTAAGCGTCCGGGTCGTCGGCCCGGCTGACCCGCCGCCAGGACACATACGCCCGGGCCAGGGCCGTCTGGGCGATGTCCTCCGCGGCCCACCAGTCTCCGGTCAGCCCGAAGGCCAGCCTGACCAGCCCCGGCCACCGGGCCACCGCGAACGCGCTGAAGTCCCCGGCGCCGTCGCTGCTGATGATGTCAGGGACGGCGGCGAGTTCGTCGCGAGGATCGGACACCACCGGCTCCACACCACCTAAGAGCACCGTAAACCAGCGGAACGCTGCATCGTGCCGGGCGGGGAGTGCCATGGGTGGACTGCCGGTTCCCCGCCCTGCCGTGGCACGATGAGAAACGAGCACACCGACGATGAGAGCGGGTCATGGACGAGCGTGAGAATCTGAGCTGGCAGGCGTTCGGCGAGGCGTCCCGGGAGCTAGCGAAGGTCATCGCCGACGACGGGTTCGAGCCCGACCTGATCTTGTCGATCGCCCGCGGCGGCTTGTTCCTGGCCGGGTCCCTCGGCTACGCGCTCGCGGTCAAGAATCTGCACGTCATGAACGTCGAGTTCTACGACGGGGTGGGCACGACCCTGGACATGCCGGTGATGCTGCCGCCGGTGCCCAGCGCGGTGGACTTCTCCGCGAAGAAGGTCCTCATCGCCGACGACGTCGCGGACTCCGGCCGGACCATCGAGCTCGTCTACACCTTCATCAAGGACCACGTGGAGGACGTGCGCTCGACCGTGATCTACGAGAAGCCGCGATCGGTGATCAAGTGCGACTACGTCTGGAAGCACACCGACCGGTGGATCAACTTCCCGTGGAGCAGCGAGGCCCCGGTCGTCCAGCGCGCCGGCCAGGTCCTCGACGCGTTAGCGGTGTGAGACGCCCAAAGACGGCAGCAAGAGAGCCCGGGTGTCCCGCTCCACCCGGGCTCTCGGCCGGTGCCGACCGCTGCCTTACTGGATCGGCTCGTCGTAGGTGAAGTAATCGGCGGCGCTGATCGCCGAGGTGCCGCCCGCAGTGGTCACGGTGATATTCACCGTGCCGGCGCTGTCGGCCGGGCTGGTGACGGTGATCTCCTCGTCGGAGTCGTAGGTGATCGTCGCCCCGACGCCGCCGAATTCGACGCTGGTGGCGTTCTCCAGGTTGGTGCCGAGGATCGTGACGGTTGTCCCGCCCTCGGTGCTGCCGCTGTCTGGCCGGACCCCTGTCACGGTCGGGGCCGGGACGGTGTAGGTGAACTGGACGGGGCCGGACGTGCCGCTGGGGGTGGTCACCGTGACGTTCACGGTGCCGGATCCCGCCGGGCTGGTGACGGTGATCTGCGTGCCCGAGTCGGCGGTGATCGATGCGCCGGTGCCGCCGAAGCTGACGCCGGTGGCGCCGCCCAGGTTGGTGCCGCTGATCGTGACCGTCGTCCCGCCCGCGGCCGGCCCGCTACTCGGTGAGATCCCGGTGAGCGCCGGGGCCGGGGTGACGTAGGTGAAGTGCACGGCACCCGACGTCCCGCCCTTGGTGGTCACCGTGACGTTCACCGTGCCGACGGAGCCGGCCGGGCTGGTGACGGTGATCTTCGTGCTGGAATCGGCAGTGATCGTCGCGCCGGTGCCGCCGAAGCTGACGCCGGTGGCGCCGCTCAGGTTGGTGCCGCTGATCGTGACCGTCGTCCCGCCCGCGGTGCTCCCGCTGGCCGGGGAGATCCCGGTGACGGTAGGAGCGGCCGGCGGAGGCGGCGCCTGCTTGGCCTTGTAGGTGAAGTGCGCGGCGCCGGAGGTGCCGCCCTTGGTGGTCACGGTGACGTTCACCGTGCCGGCGGATCTGGCCGGGCTGGTGACGGTGACCTGGGTGCCGGAGTCAGAGATGATCGTCGCGCCGGTGCCGCCGAAGCTGACGCCGGTGGCGCCGCCCAGGTTGGTGCCGCTGATCGTGACCTTCGTCCCGCCCGCGGCCGGCCCGCTGGCCGGGGAGATCCCGGTGACCGCCGGAAGCGCGGGCGGTGGCGACTGCTGGCCCGCCTTGTAGGTGAACTGGCCGACGTTGGTCGTGGCCGAGACGCCGCCCATGGTGGTCACCGTGACGTTCACCGTGCCGGCGCTGCCTGCCGGGCTGGTGACGGTGATCTGCGTGGAGGAGTCGGAGACGATCGTCGCGGCCGCGCCGCCGAAGCTCACCTCGGTGGCGCCGTTCAGGTTGGCGCCGCTGATCGTGACGGCGGTGCCGCCCGCGGTGCCCCCGCTGGCCGGGGAGATTCCGGAGACCGCCGGCTGCGGCAGCCGCGGCGCCGACTTGGCACGGTACATGAAGTGGCCGACCGTGGTGACGGCCGACTTGCCGTTCGGGGTGGTCACGATGACGTTGACCGTGCCCTTGCCCGCCGGGCTCATCACGGTGATCTGCGTGGCCGAGTCGAGCAGGATCTTGCCGACGGCGCCGCCGAAGCTGACGCCGGTGGCGCCGCCCAGGCCGGTGCCGGAGATGACGACCTTGGTCCCGCCTCCCGTGCCCCCGCTGGCCGGGGAGATCCCGGTGAGCACCGGGGGCGCGGTGGGTCCGGTCGGGCCGGTCGGCGGCGGCGAGGTGGAGGAACCCGAAGAGGTTGCATCGGGGGACGCCGACTGGTGCGGCGTGGCCGGCCCCACCGGGTGCTGGTTCGCGGTGTTGGACCCGTTCAGGCCGACTGCCAGGGCCGTCCCCGCGCTCACCACCACGATCGCGGCCGCGGTCGCGATGACCGCCTTGACCGGGCTCAGGCCCCGGCGCCGCAGATTCCGGAGGTGCTCGAGATGCAGCACGTGGCGCAGGTGCCAGATGTGCCGGGATTCGGCGGACGGCTGGGATGCAGGCCGGGATGCTGGCCCGGAGGTCCGGGCGTGCCTGGCCATGTTGACCCGCTCCACGGCGGAGCCGTGGACCGCCGGCCCGGCGCTCGACGGCCACAGCAGCGCCAGCAGCAGGGCTGCCTCGCCCAGGTGCGACCGTCCACGCCGCTCCCAGTCCGGGCCGTACGTGCCCGCTGCGATCGCCCGCAGCGCGTTGACGAATGAGGTGCCGTCGGTCGGCCGGTTTTCTGGTCCCTTGGCCATCCCGGCCAGCACCAGCGGACGCAGCGGTTCCGGCACCGGGTCCAGCGGCACCGGCTCGGCCATGTGCTGGTACATCAGCACCTCGGCGGTCTTGCCGCCGAACGGCGGCTGGCCCGCCAGGCACTCGTAGAAGGTGGCGGTGGCCGCGTAGACGTCGCTGGCCGGGGTAGCCGGCGCGCCGGCGAACTGCTCGGGCGGCGCGTAGGCCAAGGTGCCCGCCGGCATCGCCCGGTCGCCGGCCCGCGCCGCGATGCCGAAGTCGGTCAGCTTGCTCAGGCCGTCGCCGTTGACAAGCACGTTCTCCGGCTTGTAGTCACGGTGCACCACGCCGCGACGGTGCGCGGCGGCCAGGCCCAGCAGCGAGCCCTGCAAGACGACCAGCGCCGCCTCCGCCGAGGTAGCACCCTGGTTCAGCAGGATCTCCCGCAGCGAGACGCCGTCGACAAGCTCCATCACGATCGCGGCGCCCGAGGAGGACTCGACGTACTCATACAGGCGGACCACGTTCGCGTCGTCCAGTGAGGCCAGCACCTCCGCCTCGGCGCGGAACATCCGGGTGAACTCGGGGTCGGCCAGCAGGTCGGCGCGCAGGTACTTGATCGCCACCGGGGTGCCTGACGCGTTATGCCTGGCCAGCACGACGCTGCCGAACCCGCCCGAGCCGAGCTCCTTCAGCTCCGTATATCCGGGAACTTTCCACTCCGCCATGCAGATCGCCTCATCTCGCGAACCGAGCCCGGCTCCGCCATATATTCGGTGCTCTGGTGGTACCCGGATTGCCGCCGCGGTCTTCGTATTCGGCGCGTGCCGTTCCGGATCCTCGCCCTGTCAGAGGACCGGCCTGCCGTGCTGATACACCGCGACGGGGAACCGCGCCGCGGCGGCTAGCGGCGCTGCGCGGTGACCGCCATCGTGGCGTAGTGCATGGTGAAGCCGCCGCCCGCCGCGTCGATGGCGGCGCCGATGCCGACGAGCAGTTCCTCGCGTACGGCCGCGGGGAGCAGGCTGTGCCCGCCGAAGGTGGGCACAGCATCCAGCCACTCCTCGCGGGTATACGGCCGGTCCCAGTCGATCTGCCACTGCTCGGGTTCGCCGAACCCGCCCGCCTGCCGCATGCCGTCGGCCGCCTTGTCGCACATCATCTGGTACGCATTCCGTCCGGTCAGCCCGCGCCGGGATACCGGCGAGTCCGGTATGACGCGCTGGTAGACCGAGGCGAAGGCCGCACCGAGGTCGGGCGGGAACCCGAACGCGTTCCAGAACACCGCCAGCCGCCCGCCCGGGCGCAGCACCTGCGCCGCCTTGGCCGCGCCGGCGACGGGGTCCACCCAGTGCCACGCCTGCCCGGCGATGACCGCGTCGAAGGCCCGGCCGGCCGGGTCCCAGGACTCGAACGCTGCCACCTCGGCCTCGACGCCGCCCCGCCGCGCCAGGTCGGCCATCCGCTCGTCGATGTCGACTCCGAGCACCCGGCAGCCGGCCGCCTGGAACAGCCGGCCCGTGATTCCGGTCCCGCAGCCGACGTCGAGGACGTCGACGCCCGGGCTGGCGGCGACGATCCGCTCGACCAGGGCGTGCGGATAGCTGGGCCTGGCCCGGTTGTAGCGTTCGGCCTCCACGCCGAACGACTCCGCCACCTCCCGGAACTGATGGGATTCGCGCCTCTCGCCGGAGGAGGAAGACGGGGAGGAGGAAGACGAAGAGGGAGGAGACGAGGGAGCGGAGGAGGACGCTGGCTGCGACGGTATAGTGGGCATGCGCCCACCTTAAATGGGCACGTGCCCACTCATCGAGCGTTTTCGCGTACGGCGAAGGGAAGGACCAGCAGGTGCCGACCGGCGTGGCCATCCGTGACGCGCGGGCACAGCTGTTCGACGCCGCCGAGCGCGTCATGCTCAGGGCGGGGCCGAGCGCGCTGACCAGCCGGGCGGTCACCACCGAGGCGGGAGTTGCCAAGGGCGTGCTGCACCGGCACTTCGCCGACTTCGACACCTTCCTCGCCGAACTCGTCGACGACCGCATCACGAGGATCGGCCACCAGGCGGCGACCCTGCGCGAGTCGGCGGGCACGGGCACTGTGGCCGGCAACCTCGCCGGCGTGCTGACGGACCTGTTCTCCTCGGTCGCCGTGGCGATCGTCAGCCTGCTCATCTTCCGGGACGACCTGCGCGCCCGGCTGCGCCGCAACAGGCCGACCGGCATCCCGGTGCTGACCGAGGCCGCGGCGATGATCACCGGCTATCTGGCCGCCGAGCACGATCTGGGCCGCATCGCGCCTGACGCCGACATCGACACGCTGGCGCTCACGCTGATCGGGGCCACCCACATGCTGTTCGCCGACCGGGAAGGCGGGCCGCCCGAGCCGGCGGCCGTCCGCAGGTACGTGGCCACCGTGCTGGCCGGCGTCCTGCCGCGGCGGCATCCCTAGGCGACCGGGGAACGAGTCAGCTACGCTCCCCGCGCGCCGCGTCCAGCGCGAGCAGCGCGACGTGCAGGGAGGTCCGCGACTCGGCCGAGCTCAGGTCGGCGCCGAGGATCCGCTCGATGCGGTGCAGCCGCTCGTAGAACGTGGGCCTGGCCAGGTGCGAGCTCTTGGCCGCGGCGGCCTTGTTGCCGCCGGCCGCCAGGTAGGCGGCGAGCACGTCGAGAAGGTCGCTGTCCGGCTCGCAGGCGAGCAGCGCGCCGAGTTCACGCTCCACGAACGTCTGCAGCCGCGGGTCGTCGCGGAGCAGGTGGAGCAGGCCGCGCAGCCGCAGGTCAGGCAGCCGGTAGAACGGCGGGGGAGCGGCCGCCGCCGGGCGTTCGGCCGCCACGTCGGCGACCTGGCTGGCCTCGAGGAACGAACGGCGCACGTCCCTGATCGAGGAGACCGCCGCGCCGACACCGATCACCAGCCCGTCAGCGCCGAGGGCGCCCAAGGGACCGGGATCGGCCCGCTCCCTGATCCGGGCCGCGAGGCCGGCGAGCACCCGGTCAGCGTCGGCGTGCTGGCCGAGCGAGAGCATGGCGCCGGCCCTGGCGTCGTCCAGCGTTCCGACCAGCGCGGGCAGCCGCTCGGCCCGGCACGCCGCGGCTGCCGCGTCGGCCAGTTCGAGCACCCGGGTGTGCGCCGACACCCCGAGGCCCGGGCCCCGCGGCTCGCGGCCCAGGTCACGGTACCTGAGCACCACCGCGATGAGCTGGCGCCCGTCGACCGGCACGCCGAGTGCCCGGGACCGCACCGCGGCCTCGGCCGGGTCCGCATGCGCCTGGCTGATGATCCCGCTGATCAGCGTCCGGTGCGCCTGCCGCTCCAGGCCCTCCCTGTGCCGCGCGAGCAGGCGGCCGAG
>JASHTQ010000700.1 GCA_030040475.1 Streptosporangiaceae bacterium | reverse complement strand
ATCACTTGACAAACGTCCTCTTACGCTGGTGTCCCCCCGGCCCCGGTGGGCGGGGTTTGTGGGTCACGAGCCCCGGACGCGGGCGGGGCGGCTGGGTGCCGGGCGGGCCGGGGGGGGGCCGGGGCGGGCGGTTGCCGGTGCAGTGTGGCGCCGGCGGGTCAGCCGGGCGGGCCGGCGGATGGGTGCGGGGTTGGCCTGGTTCCCTCTCAATCGGCCCTTCTGTCGGCCCGGTCGAGCCGGCTGGTGCGCGATGGCATCATGGGATGGATGCGGGAACGTGACGTGATCGGCGGCATCGGTTCCTTCGTGGCGATCGGCGACAGCTTCACCGAAGGACTCAACGACCCCTACCCGGACGGCGGCTTCCGCGGCTGGGCCGACCGGGTAGCCGAGGCACTGGCCGGGCGGGTACCCGGGTTCAGGTACGCGAACCTGGCGGTCCGCGGCAAGCTGCTCGCCGCGGTCATCGCGGAGCAGCTGCCCGGGGCCATAGACATGGCCCCGGACCTGGTGAGCGTGGCCGCGGGCGGCAACGACATCCTGCGCGGCGCGGACGTGGACACGCTCGCCGCCCGCTTCGACGCGGGCGTTGCCCGGCTGCAGGCGGCCGGCTGCCGGGTGGTCATCTTCACCGGCTTCGACCCGCGCGTCTTCCCGGTGATCCGCCTGCTGCGCGGCCGGATCGCCGCCTACAACATGCACCTGCGGGGGATCGCCGACGAGCGCGGCGCCGACCTGGTCGACCTGTGGTCCATGCGGGTCCTTGCCGACCCGCGGATGTGGAGCCAGGACCGTCTTCACCTCAGCCCGGAAGGCCACCGCCGGGTGGCCCTGCGCACCTGCGAGGTGCTTGGCCTGCCCCAGCCCGCGGACTGGCGCGTCCCGCTGCCCGATCCCTTCTCCGCGGCCTCGCTTGCCGCCGCCCCCCGGCCCGCCGCCGTCTGGCTGACCGCCCGCCGCCAGGACCTGCGCTGGGCCAGGCAGTTCGCCATGCCCTGGGTCAACCGCCGGCTGCGCGGCATCTCCTCAGGCGACGGCCTCCCGCCCAAACGCCCCGAACTGGCCCCGATCGAGACCCTGGCCCGCTGACGAACCCGCGCGGAGTCTCTGCCGGGTGCCATCAACCAAACCCAGTCTAGATAACCAGTTGCATATGGATGTACTCATCCTGTCACCTCCGGGCCGGCCTTCGTCTCGCAGTCGCGGGTATCGGAGGGGTGAGCTACGTGCCGCGCAGCATCCGGACGACCGTTCCGCCTGAGCCCGCATCGGCCGCGGTCGGCCGGGCAGCCGCACCGAGGCGCCCCGCGACCGGCGCCGCCGCAGGCAGAGCAGGCGAGAGTGGGTCCAGATCCTCGCGAACGCCACGCTGAGCGCGGCTACCTGGACCGGTCTCCTGACCTGATCAAGGCCTCCTCCGGCGCCGACAGCGCCTGCATCCCGCGGGTCTGCGACCACCCGCTCCGCCTGGCGGTGGTGGCCGGGGTCGGCGATCTGCACCAGCCCCGGGTCGCGCTCGGGCCGGCCGCCGGGCCGGTCGACCTGGACCGGACGCCCGCGGTGTACGGCGACATGAACGGCGGGGGGATCCGGTCCCGGCCCTGCTGGGTTACCAGTGGCGCTCGCTGGCGACCACCCGCTTGTGGCCGGCGGTTTCGTCGTCGGGCTGATCGCGGTCGCGGCAAGGGAGCCCGGGCGGTTCAGCGAGCAGACCGCACGATCCCTGCGCCGGGCCGCGGACGAGATAGCCGTCGTGCTGGAGCGGCTATGGCTGGCCGAGCAGGCCGGCGACCGTGATCGTCCGGCGGCGTTCCTCGCCGAGGTCGACTGCCTGCTGGCCGGGGCCGCCGACACCGAGGACATCACGATGCTCTGCGCGATGCTCGTCGTGCCCCGTATCGCCGAATGGTGCGCGTTTTACCTGGCCGACGAACAGGGGTCGGCCAGGCTCGCGCACGTCTGGCATTCCGACGAGCGCATGCTCGGGCCATTGCGCGCCGAGCTTGAGGCACCGAAGGCGTCGGCGAGGTCTCGCCGGACCAGGACCGGGTACCGGTCAAGCGCGGCCGAGTTTCCGCTGGTCTACGGCACGCAGCGGCTCGGCACGATGCTCCTTGACCAGGCGGCCGGGCCGGCCGAGCCGGGCCTGGCCGGGCTGCTCGACGACCTGAGCCGCCGGATGGCGTTCGCCCTGGACCGGGTCCGTGGCCACCGGCGGGAGGCGGCGACCAGCCGGATCCTGCAGCGGTCCCTGCGGCCGGCCGAACTCGACGACGTTACCGGGATCGAGTCGAGCGTCGTCTACGAGCCCGCCATCGCCGAGTGCGCGGCCGGCGGGGATTTCTACGACCTGTTCCGGGCCGGGGCGAACCGGTGGTGCCTGATACTCGGCATACTCGGCGACGTCTGCGGCAACGGCCCGCAAGCCGCCGCCGTCACCGGGCTGGCCCGGCACGCGGCCCGCCTGCTCGCCCGCGACGGGCATGGCGTGACCGCGGTCCTTGACCGGCTCAACCGCGCGGTGGCCGACGACTGCGCGCCGGATCGGTTCCTCAGCATGCTCCGCGTGGAGATCGTCCCGCTCGATGCTCCGCGTGGAGATCGTCCCGCTCGGCGACGGCAGGACGCGGCTCCGGCTGGCCTCGGCGGGCCACCCGCTGCCGCCGCTGCTGCTGCGCGCGACCGGCCAGGTCGAGCAGGTGGGCGAGCCCCAGCTGCTCCTCGGCGTGGTGCCCGATCCCTGCTGTCACGCCGACGTGGCCGAACTGGCCCCGGGCGACGTGCTGATCTGCGTCACCGACGGGGTCACCGAGCGCACCGACGGCACCAGGCAGCTCGACGACGACGGGCTGGCCAGGCTGATCACCGGGTGGACGGGGTTGCCCGCGGGTGCCATCGCCGACCGGATCCGGTCCGCCGTCCACGATTTCGCGGCCGGACCGTCGCCCGACGACGTCGCGGTGCTTGTGCTCGCCGCGCGGCCTGCCGCGCGCTTAGCCCCGGCCCGTCAGGTCCGACAGGACCTCTTCGAGCCGGTCCAGGGACGCCGCGATCCAGCTCAGCGAGCACGGGTCGGCGGCGCCGAGCGCGGTGATCCGCTGGTCCTCGGTGTCGCCGTACAGCAGCGCGGTGGCCACCCGCAGCCGCAGCCGTCCTGGCTCCTCGCCGAACGCGCTGCCGGGCAGCACCCCGACGCCGTGCTCGCGCAGCAGCAGGTCGGCGAGGCCCTCGTCGGTCGTGACGCCGTGCCGCCGCGCCAGCAGGCCGGCCAGCGGGGAGAAGTCCGGGTATACGTAGAAGGCGGCCTGCGGCGCGGGCACCCGCGCCCCGGCGGCGGCGAAGCGGTCCGCGACCGCGCGCGCGACCGAGCCGTGCAGCCTGCGGCTGAGCGCCACCCGCTGGACCAGCACGGGCGGCTCGTCGAACGCGAGCGCCGCCGCCTGCTGGACCGGCGCGGCCGGAGCCGACCAGATCTCGCTGCCGATGCCGAGCAGCCGGTCGCGAAGCTCCCGGCCGAGCCACCCGTCCGGCAGCCTGGTCACGCCCAGCCGCCAGCCACCCAGCGCGAGGTTCTTGCTGACTCCGGTGGTAACCACCGTTCGTTCGGGATAAAGGAGGGCGGGACTGGGATAGACGGCGTCGTCGTCGTGCAGCAGATCCCGGTAGATCTCATCGGAGATGATGACCAGGTCGCAGGAGTCCGCGACCGCGCCCAGCGCGCGGACGGCGTCCGGCGACGCCAGCGTGCCGGTCGGGTTGTCGGGCAGCGTGACGATCACCGAGCGGATCGTGCGGCCGGCCGCCCTCGCCTCGCGCACCGTCCGGGCGAGCCGGTCGGCATCGGGCACGCCGCCGTCGCCCGGCACGAAATGGGCCACCCGCCTGGCCAGGCTGGCCTGCGCGGCGTAACTCACCCAGCTGGGCTGGGTGACCGCGACGTCGCCGCCGATCGCCTCGGTCAGGCCGAACAGCAGTGCCTTGCTGCCCGGCCCGGCCACCACCGCGTCGGGCTCCGTCGGCAGGTCGCGCCTGCTCCAGTAGCCGGCCGCCGCCTGCCGCAGCGCGGCCTCGCCCGCCACCGGGCCGTAGCTCGTGCACCCGGCCGCGCGGCTCAGCGCGTCCCGCAGCAGCGGGTGGGCGGGCAGTCCCGCCTCGCCGAACCCCATCGGCAGCACCGGCTCGCCGCGCCTGCGCCGCGCGTCCATCACCTCGTTGGCGGCGAGCGTGGCGGAGACGGGGACGGTCGCCGGGCCGAGGCAGGAGCGCCCCGGCGGGGCCAGCCGGAGGTGGTCGGTGTCTGTGTCGGGGCGCGCGGACGTGAGAGGCCGCCCAGGCGCGACGCTGATAGCCACGGAAGCTCGCGCTCCTAGCTGCGGGAATTAGTGGATGAACTCCGGTCATCGAGGCCGCTGCGGGCCTGAACCCCCCCAAGCTTCGACAACCTTCGGTATCTGCTCAAAGTCTGCTTGGCACATACCATTAGCGCAAGCGCTGATCTCTATCGCTGAGACTAAGATTCTCTTATGCTCGATCTGCATCGGCTGCGCTTGCTGCAAGAATTCGCTGCTCGCGGGAGCATCGCGCGGACGGCGGCGGTGCTCGGCTACACCCCGTCGGCGGTGTCACAGCAACTGGCCGCGCTCGAGCGGGAGGCCGGCATCGCGCTGCTCGACAGGTCCGCCCGCCGAGCCGAGCTGACCGACGCGGGTCGGCGGCTTGCGGGCCACGCCGAGCGGATCCTGGCCATGGTGGAGGAGGCGGAGACCGACCTCTCCGCCCAGGCCCAGGAGCCGGCCGGGCGGGTGGTGGTGACCGCGTTCCCGTCCGCGGCCGTCGCGTTCGCGCCCGCGCTGGCCCGCAGCCTGCGCACCCACCCGGCCCTGGCGCTCGTGCTGCGGCAGGCCCCGGCGCGCGAGGGGTTGCGCCAGGTTCGCTCGGGCGAGGTGGACGTGGCGATCGTGGACGACTGGACCAGCCGGCTTGCCGAGGAGGTGCAGGCCGGCGGCTCGATCCTGACCTGCCACCACCTGATCCGCGACCGGCTCGCGCTCGTGGTGCCGAGGGCGCACCGGGCGGCCGACCCCGGCCAGCCGGTGGACCTGCGCGCGCTGCGGTTCGATCCGTGGCTGGCCGCCCCGGCGGGGGAGGCGTCCAGGCAGGCGGTGGACCGGATGCTGGCCGCGGTGGGCGTGGCGCCGCCGGTGCTGTCGGAGTTCGAGGGCATGTCCACGATCGTGAGCCTGGTGGCCCGCGGCATCGGCATCGCGATCCTGCCCAGGCTCGCGGTCGCGGCGGGGGAGCGCCGGGTCGCGGTGCGCGAACTGCCGCACGGCCTCGACCTGGCCAGGGACATCCACGCGGTGGCGCGCACCGCGAGCGTGCGCCGTCCCTCGGTGGCGGTGATCCTGTCCGCGCTGCGCTACGCGGCCAGGGCCATGCAGCCCCGGCCCCCCGGCTCTCGCGCGCCCGCCTGAGCACGACCGCCTAAGCTGGCCGGGTGCCTGTTCTCGACCTGGACCTTGACGGGGCGGCGCTGACGGCCCGGCTGGTCGACATGCCCTCGGTCAGCGGCGACGAAGGGCCGATCGCGGACGCCATCGAGGCGGCGCTGAGATCGCTGCCGCACCTGGCCGTGCACCGTGACGGCAACACGGTCGTGGCGCGGACCATGCTCGGCAGGCCGGAACGGGTCATCCTGGCCGGGCACGTCGACACCGTCCCGGTCGCGGGCAACCTGCCGTCCCGCCTCGAGGGCCAGCGGCTGTTCGGCTGCGGCGGCACGGACATGAAGTCGGGGGTCGCCGTCCAGCTCAGGCTCGCCGCCACGGTCACCTCGCCGGCCAGGGACGTCACCTACGTGTTCTACGACGGCGAGGAGGTGGCAGCCGAACGCAACGGGCTGCTCCGGCTGAGCCACCGTGCGCCGGAACTGCTGGCCGGCGACTTCGCGGTGCTGCTCGAGCCCACGTCCGCGCTGGTCGAGGCGGGCTGCCAGGGCACGCTGCGGGCCGACATCACCGCCGTCGGCCAGCGGGCGCACACCGCCCGCTCCTGGATGGGCCGCAACGCGATCCACGAGGCCGGCGCGATCCTCGACGTGCTGCGCGGTTACACCCCGAGGGAACCCGAGGTGGAAGGGCTGCGGTACCACGAGGGCCTGAACGCGGTCGCCGTCCGCGGCGGGGTGGCCGGGAACGTGGTACCCGACGAGTGCGTGGTCACCGTCAACTACCGGTTCGCGCCCGACCTCGACGGGACCCAGGCGGCGCAGCACCTGCGGTCGCTGTTCTCCTCCTGGCAGGTCACGGTCCTCGACGTCGCCGACGGTGCGCGGCCGGGCCTGGCCCACCCCGCCGCCGCGGCGTTCGTGGCCGCGGTCGGTGGCCAGCCGCCGACCGCGAAGCTCGGCTGGACGGACGTGGCCAGGTTCGCCGCCCTCGGCATCCCCGCGGTGAACTACGGTCCCGGCATCTCCGAGATCGCGCACACCCCGGGTGAGTACGTGGAGATCCCGAAGATCGCCGAGTGCGAGACCCGCCTGCGCTCCTGGCTGTCCTTACCCGGCCGGGCCGCTACCCCGGCTGGGCCGTTGCCTCGGCTGGACCGCTTCTTCGCCGGGCCGCTACCTCGCCGGGCCGTTGCCGAGCGTGATCGAGGTGGTGTGCTTCGCGCCGCCGGCGCCCACCCAGCTGACCGAGACGACCGCGCCCGGGTGGTACATGGCCGTGATGCCGGTCAGCGAGTCCGGGGTGGTGACGGCGTGGCCGTCCACCGAGGTGATCACGTCCCCTGGCGCCAGGCCGCGTGCTTGGGCCGCGGTACCGCACAGGATGCCGAGGATGAGCGCCCCGGTGCCGGCCGGCGCGATCGTCGCAGGCACCGCGGGTTGCTGCCCGCCGACCAGGCACGCCGCGCTGCTGCCGCGATGGCGGCCGCCGTTGACGCCGCCCTGCTCGTCGATGGCCTGCTGCCGCGGGCTCGAGCTGCTGCTCTGCGCGACCTCCACGCCGAGGAAGCCGGGCACCCCGATGTACACGGCCGGGCTGCCGTGCCCGGCAGCGATCTGCCTCGCGATGGCCAGCGCGCTGTTGATGGGGATGGCGAAGCCGATCGTATTCCCCTGCGTGCCGGGGCTGGCGGTATCCGCGGCGGTGATCATCCCGATCACCTGCCCGGCGTTGTTCGCCAGCGCGCCGCCGGAGTCGCCCTGCTGGATCGCGGCGTTGGTCTGGATCATGTGGTACAGGTGTTCGGTGGTGCCGGAGCCCTGGTCGCTGGCCTGGATCGACCGGTCAAGCGCGTTGATGATCCCCGGCGCGGGCGTCGCGCCGCCCCGTCCCTCCGCGTTGCCAAGCGCGAGCACCGCGGTGCCCAGGCTGACCTGCGCGGAGTTACCGAAGTTCACGGTGGCCAGGCCGGAGGCGTTCCGCAGCTGGAGCAGCGCGACGTCGTCGGCGTCGTCGTAGCCCACTACCCGCGCCTGGTACCGCTTCCCCGAGTCGACCAGCCTGGCGACCACGCTCGTGGCCCCGTCGATCACGTGGTTGTTCGTCAGCACCAGGCCGGTGGATGACAAGATCATCCCGGTGCCCTCGGCCGTCTCGCTGTCGTACTTGAGCGTGGCGACGATGTCGACAAGGCCCGGCTTGACCTTGTCGGCGACCTTCGCCTGATTGAGGCCAGCGGACCCGCTGCCCGGCGCGTTGTCGTGCGGCGCCGGGATGTCCTGCGACGAGACCCCGGCCGGTGACCCGGTCCCGCCGAACGCCACGGTCGCGCCCGCCCCCACGCACGCCGCCAGCGCGGCGACCCCGAC
>JASHTQ010000699.1 GCA_030040475.1 Streptosporangiaceae bacterium | reverse complement strand
GGCCGGCGGCGCCGCTGGCGATCGGCCTGCTGCGGCGGCTGGCCCGGGCCGAGCTTGCCGAGCGGGAGGGGCGGCCGGGGGTCGCGCTCGCCGAGCTCCGGGCCGGCCTGGCGATGGTACGGGCCAGGCGTGGCCGGCTCGGCAGCCTGGACCTGCAGACCGGCACCGCCGCCCTCGGCACCGAACTGGCCGCGGCCGGCCTGCGGCTGGCGCTCGACGGGGGCTCTGCGGCACTGGTGTTCGCCTGGCTGGAACGCTCCCGGGCACAGGCCTTCCTGGTCAGGCCGGTGCGGCCGCCTGCGGACCCGCGGGTGGCCGCCGCGCTGGCCGAGCTGCGCCAGCTCGGCCACCTGATCCGCACGGCGGAACTGGCCGGCCGGCGCGATCCGCCGGTCATCGCCCGCCGTGCCGAGCTGCAGCGAGAGATCAGGGAACACGGCTGGCACGCCGACGGCCCAGGCGGCGGTACCGCGCAGGCCAGCCTCGGCGAGGTCGGCGCGGCCCTGGCGGCGAGCGGGCAGGTGATGGCGGGCCTGGCCGCCTGGCGCGGGCGGGCGCTCGCCGTGGTGGTAGGGCGCGGGCCCGCCCGGCTGATCCGGCTCGGCGACTTCGCGGCGGCCGCGGAGGCGGCCAGGCGGCTGAACGCCGATCTCGACACGCTGGCGGGCCGGCGGCTGCCCGCTCGGCTCGAGGCCGTGATCAGGGACTCGATCCGGCACCAGGCGCGAACGCTCACGGCGGAGATCATCGAGCCGCTGCTGCCCTCGCTCGGCGACGCCGGGATCGTCATCGTGCCGACCGGCACGCTGGCGGGCATTCCCTGGAGCGTCCTGCCCGACCTGCGCGGACGCGCGATCAGCGTGTGTCCCTCGGCGTCGGCCTGGCTGGCCGCCTGGCGGCGCGGTCAGGAAATGCCGACCGGGGCACCGCTGCTGGTCGCCGGGCCGGACCTGGCGCACGCGGACGCCGAGGTGACCGAGATAGCAGCGTGTTACCCGGGATGCCGCCCGCTGCTCGGCGAGACCGCCACCGTCGGCGCCACCCTGGCTGCCCTCGACGGCGCGCCGCTGGCCCACCTGGCCGCGCACGGGCACCACGAGGGGGACAATTTCCTGTTCTCCCGGCTCGACCTGGCCGACGGGCCGCTGATGGCGCACGACATCCAGCAGCTGGATACCGCGCCGCGGCACGTGGTGCTGTCCTGCTGCGACGTCGGGCGGACGGCGGTGCGTCCCGGCGAGGAGATCCTCGGCTTCACCGCCGCGCTCCTGTACACCGGGACGGCCACGGTGATCTCCAGCGTCGCCCGGGTGGCCGACTCGGCCGCGATGGGCGTGATGACCGCCTACCACCGCTCGCTGGCGGCAGGCTCCAGGCCCGCCGAGGCGCTCGCCGGGGCCGCCGCGGCCGAGGAGTTCAGCCCGTTCGTCTGCTTCGGCGCCGGATAGCGCGCTCATGTATAGCTGTGCGCCTCGTCGGGGTAGAGGTGGGCGGCTACCTCGGTGACGTATTCACGGGCGGCGGCCAGCAATACCGCGCGGGTGTCGGCGTACCGCTTGACGAACCTCGGCAGCCGGCCGGCGGTCAGGCCGGCCATGTCCTGCCAGACCATGATCTGCGCGTCGCAGTCGGGGCCGGCGCCGATGCCCACGGTCGGGATGCGCAGCGCGGCGGAGACCCGCCTGGCGAGTTCGGCGGGCACCGATTCGAGCACGAGCGCGAACGCGCCCGCCCGCTCCAGCGCTCGTGCGTCGGCGAGCAGTTCCGCTCCGGCGCCGCCGCGGCCCTGCACCCGGCGCACGCCGCCGAGCACGTTGACGCTCTGCGGGGTAAGGCCGAGGTGGCCCATTACCGGGATGCCCGCCCCGGTCAGCGCCTCGACCTGCGGCAGCACGCGGCGGCCGCCCTCCAGCTTCACCGCCTGCGCGCCGCCTTCCTGCAGGTGCCGCACCGCGTTGGCCAGCGCGGCCTGCGGGCCCGACTGGTAGCTGCCGAACGGCAGGTCGGCCACCACCAGCGCGGTCCTCGTGCCGCGCACCACCGCCTGGACCATCGAGACCAGCTGGTCCATCGTCACCGGCAGCGTGTCGGGGTGGCCGAGCACCATCTCCGCGCTGGTGTCGCCGACCAGCAGCGCGGCGACGCCGGCCTGCTCGAAGACGCCCGCGGTGAGCGTGTCATAGCTGGTGAGCATCGACCACCGCTCGCCCCGGTCGGTCGCTGCCTGCAGGTCGCGGATGGTGATGCGGCGGTCGGCCGGCCATCCCGTTTCGCTGGTCATGACGGTATCCCTTCTGGTCGCCACCACCGTGGTTGGCGCCACGTCCCATCGTTCACCACCGTCACGCGCGCGGGAAGCACCTTGCGGTTTGGCCGCGGCGGGCGGCTGGCACGATGTGGTGAGTAACCGGCCCCGTCACGGATGAAAGGCGCGAGAACGCAGATGACCGACTACACGACGATTCGCTTCGAGCGCCGCGCCGACATCGGCACCCTGACGCTGGCCCGGCCCGCCAAGCTCAACGCGCAGAACCCGCTGATGTGGCAGGAACTGCAGGACCTAGGCCGCGCGCTCCCCGCCGACAGGACGCTCCGGTGCCTGGTGGTGACGGGCGAGGGATCGTCCTTCTCGGCCGGCATCGACCTGGTGGAGGGGATGGCGGGGCTGCTGGCCGAATTGGCGGAGGGGGAACCCGACGAGCAGAGCATGGCGCGCGGGCTGCAGGCGGCCGGTACCTTCGGCTGGATACCGCGGCTGTCCTTCCCGAGCGTCGCCGCGGTTCGCGGACATGCCTACGGCGCCGGAATGCAGCTGGCGCTGGCCTGCGACTTCAGGATCTTCGCCGAGAACGCCCGGGTCGGGCTGATCGAGACGCGCTACGGCCTGCTGCCCGACATGGGCGCCACCGTCCGGCTGCCCCGCATCATCGGCGAGGGCAGGGCCAGGGAGCTGATCCTGCTCGGCGAGGTCATCGACGCCGCCGAGGCGCTGCGGATCGGGCTGGCCAACAGGGTCGTGCCCGACGGCGAGCTGGAAAGCGCGGCGGCGGACCTGGCCGACCGCCTGGCCGCGCAGCCGCCGCTGGCGGTCAGCGGGGCGCGGCGGGCGATCGACGCCGCCTGGTACCGCGATCCCGAGGCCGCCTTCCAGATCGCGGTCGAGGAACAGCTCCGCTGCATCACCTCCGAGGACTTCAAGGAAGCGGGCCGGGCGTTCGCCGAGGGCCGGGCACCGCAATGGCAGGGCCGCTAGCCGGTAGCCGCATCCCGAGCCGCCTATCTGCGGGCGGCGCCGATCACACGTGGACGACCGCGATTCGCTGTGCCTTTGGCCGGCCTGGTTCTTCGACGAGCTTGTTCATGTCGTCAGGGTCGCTGGTCAGCAAGACGACCGGGCGCCGCAGCGCAAGCGCGGTGGCGGCGACGACAGCATCGATGGCGCATCGATGACCCGAAAGCCCTGTCGTTCCGAGCAGTTCGCCGGCCCTACGGGCGATGGCCGCCGTCACTGGAGCGACGGTGATCCTGGACAGCACGCGATGAACGGGAGTGTCGCGCGGGCCGCCCCTGAGCGCCTCGGTCGAGGTGATCGCGCTAACCACGACACGGGCACCGCGAGCACGGGCGACGTCTAGATAAGCACGGGTACGCGCGTTGCCCGCCGCTAGCTTGCAGAGTCCTTCGGCATCGAGGACGAGAACGCCTCCCGCGGCTATTCGCCGGCCGGCCATGCGGCCCGTGCCTCCGCAAGGTACTCCTCCGGCACCGGGCCGTGCTCGGCCGCGAGCAATCCCGACAGTTCGGCGAGCAGGTCCATTTCGAGCTGGCGGGAGACGGCCTCGGTGACGTACTGGCTGAACTTTCCCCGACCCACGCGCTGCTGGACCGCCACGGTGAGGTCCTCGGGCATCGACACGCTGACCTTGCGGGCCGGGCCGGAGTACCTGATCTCCGCAACGACGCGGTTCGCGACGATGTCAGGAGGGCTGGGCGCAGAGACCATCTGAAGGGCGGCGACGGCTTCCACAACGCGCCTGGCGTAGGCCTTCAGCGCAGGTGACGCGAGCAGCTCGGCAAGCTCGGCCGGCGCATACGCGCCGAGGGCCTGGACGTGACCCGTCATCTCTTGCAGGTGCTCGTCCTGTGCTTGCGTGCGGGCGGGCTCGGCGGCCATGGCACTATGCTACCACCGGTAGTAAGCCTGAACCTGGTGCCAGATCCAGCCGGTCTCGGACACGTGCTATTCCCTCGGCATGCGACCACACAGCGATGACGACGATTCGCTCCGACTTGGCGGTCTGGCTCTTCCTAGCCGGCCGGACCACGACAGGAACCGGCGTGATCATCGCCAACTACCAGCCCAGCGGCAGTTGGCCGCGCGTCCCGTGGCAAGACGCGGTTGGTCTCGGCGAGGCTACTCCTTCGTTTCCTCGCCCTGCACCACAATCGCTGATCCGCAGCCGACCGCTCGTCGCCCGTCGCTGCCGGGTCCGACAGAACTCGCGCGGCTTCGGATGCCGCAACGGCGCCCGTCATCCGAAGATTCTTTGGCCTGTCCATCACCTCCCTTCTTGCCTCCGCGGGCCGGGCTGCGATGTCATCGGCTTTCACCACGCGCGACGTCTCAGCTCGCGCCGCCCGCACGCCCAGGCTCCTGCAGAGCCTGGGCGTGCGGCACTTTCAGCTGCAGCCGCTGGTGGAGCCGCAGCCTTCGCAGACGTAGCAGCTGCCGGCGGGGCGCATCTTGGTGCCGCAGGTGAGGCAGAGCGGGGCGTCGGCGGTGCGGCCTTGCTGGGCCTCGATCAGCTCGGTGGAGCTGTGCGGCGCGGATGCGGCGGTCGGCGCGGCC
>JASHTQ010000698.1 GCA_030040475.1 Streptosporangiaceae bacterium | reverse complement strand
GCCACGCGTCCGACCGATCTGCTGCGCGCCGAGCGGGACCGGATCGCGGCGTCGTACCGCTCGCTTTTGGGTTCTGAGGAGGAGCAGGCGGCGTTCGACCAGATGCTGGGGCTGTGCCGGCGGGTGTTCCCGTTCGTCGAGGACCACAAGTTCTACTGCGAGCACTGGTTCACCTCGCAGTTCTTCGGCAAGATCCGCGAGTTCGGCGGGCTGCTCGCCAGGTTCGGGGTGCTCGCCGAGGCCGAGGACATCTTCCAGCTGCACCACACCGAGATCGACCAGGCGCTGTCGGACCTGATGCTGGCCTGGGCCGCGGGCAGCCCGCCGCTCGGTGCTGGCTACTGGCAGCCGGTGGTGGCCTCGCGCAAGCGGATTCTCGCGGCGCTGCGGGACTGGTCGCCGCCGCCCGCGCTCGGTCCGGTGCCCGAGGCGCTGAACGACCCGGCCGTGCGCATGCTGTGGGGGGTGACGCAGGAACGGATCGAGGCCTGGCTGTCGCCTTCCTCGGATGCCGTGCGCGGCTTCGGCGCCTCGTCCGGCGTGGTCGAGGGGCCGGCCAGGGTGCTGACCGACGTGAACCAGATCGGCGAGATCCGGGACGGCGAGATCCTGGTCTGCCCGGTGACCGCGCCGAGCTGGGCACCGGTGTTCGGCAAGATCAAGGCGGCGGTGTCGGATATCGGCGGGTCGATGTCGCACGCGGCGATCGTGGCGCGGGAGTACGGCATGCCCGCCGTGGTCGGCACCGGCGACGCGACCAAGCGGATCCGCACCGGGCAGCGGATACGCGTGGACGGCGATCGCGGGATCGTCCAGGTCATCGGTGAGTGATACGCAGTCCGTTCCGCGGCTCACGCGGCGGCTCGCCGAGGTGGGCCTGGCCGACGTGCGGTCGGCCGGCGGCAAGGCGGCCAGCCTGGGCTCGCTGAGCCAGGCGGGGATCGCGGTGCCGCGCGGGTTCGTGGTGCTCGCCCCGGCGTTCCGGTCCTTTGTGGCTGCCGTTGATCCGTCCGGGCAGCTTTTGCAGTCCGTGTCGTCGGTGCCCGCGGGGGACGTCTCGGCGATCGGGCCGGTGGCGGGCAGGGTGCGAGAGGTCCTGCTGGCGGCCTCGCTGCCGCCCGAGGTGGCGGCGGCGATCGTGGCTTCGTATCGTTCGCTGGGCGTTTCCTCCGCTGAGGTGGCGGTGGCGGTGCGGTCCAGCGCGACGATGGAGGACAGCTCCGAGGCCAGCTTCGCCGGGCTGCAGGACACCTACCTCGGGATACGCGGTGAGCCTGCGGTGCTCGACCGGGTGCGGGCCTGCTGGGCCAGCCTGTACAACGACGAGTCGGTGGCCTACCGGCGCCGGATGGGGCTGGCCGAGGACGGCCTGGCGATGGGCGTGATCATCCAGCGCATGATCAGCCCGCGGGCGGCGGGCGTGATGTTCACCCGCAGCCCGGTGACCGGCGACCGCTCCGTCGTGTCGATCGAGGGAACCTGGGGGCTCGGCTCCGCGCTGGTGGCCGGCGACGTGACGCCGGACGCCTTCACGGTCAGCAAGGTGACCGGCGAGATCACCGGGCGCCGCGTCGGTGCAAAGCTCCGTCTTCATTCTTTTCTTCCGAACGGAAGGGGGATCACGGTCCAGGCCATGCCGGCCGGCCAGCGGCATTCTCCTTGTATCAGCGACGACGAGGCGCGCGCGCTCGCCGCCGTCGGGCGCCAGGTGGAGGAGCATTACGGGGCGCCCCAGGACATCGAGTGGGCGCTGCTGGGCGATGACCGCTGCCATTCGGCGCTGCACGGCGAGCCCGCGGACCGGATCGTGCTGCTGCAGAGCCGCCCGGAGACGGTATGGGCGGCTCGCTCATCGGCGCCGGTGGCCACCGCGAAGCCCCGTGCCAGCGACCACGTCCTCGATCGGTTCCTGAGGCCGCTGTGATGGTCCGGTGGTGCCCTGGCGGGGTAGTGAATGTGGCACTGGGTACCGGAATCGGTATGCGGTGCCACACCCAGTACCGTCCGGGTGGGCTCGCGGAGGCGGGATGAATCTGACAAATGAGGACGTAGCGGACATTCTGGCGCTGCTCGACTCGCTGCCGTACGACTCGCTGGACTTGCAGACCGCCTCGTTCCGGCTGACGCTGCGGCGGACGCCGGATGGCTGGACGCAGGCCAGCGAGGTGCTGTCCGAGCCGGCCGTGCTGGAGGCCGACGGGCCGGCAGCGGGGGCGGATGCTCCTGAAACCGCGACGATGTCACATCGTGGCGGTTATAGCCGCCACGACCCCACATCGTTGCGATCCGACGGGGACGCTGCTGAGGCTGACGAGACTCACGGGGTTCGCGGGGAAGCGGAGCGGGCTGGCGGGGGCGGGCGGGACCTGGTGGCGGTGCGGGCGCCGTTGCCCGGGACGTTCTACCGGGCGCCCCGGCCGGGGGCGGAGCCGTTCGTGGAGGTCGGCGGCCGGGTTACCGCGGAGACCGTGGTCTGCATCGTGGAGACGATGAAGCTGATGAACTCGGTGCACGCCGGCGTGGACGGCGTGGTGGCCGAGATCTGCCTCGGGAACGCCGAGTTCGCCGCGAACGGGGCCACGCTGATGCGCATCGAGGCGGATTAGTGAGCTTCCGGCGGGTCATGGTGGCCAACCGGGGCGAGATCGCCGCCCGGGTGATCCGGACCTGCCAGCGGCTGGGCATCCAGGCGGTGCTCGCGGTGTCCGACGCCGACCGGGACTCGCTGCCTGCCAGGCTGGCGGACACGACGATCCGGATCGGGCCGGCGGCGGCCGCGGCGAGCTACCTCGACGTGACGGCCGTGGTGAACGCCGCGGTCGCGGCCGGAGCGGACGCGATCCACCCCGGCTACGGCTTCCTCTCCGAGAACCCCCGGCTCGCGCGGGCCTGCGAGGCGGCAGGGATCGTGTTCATCGGGCCGGGCGCCGAGGTGCTCGAGGCGGCCGGGGACAAGCTGGCGGCCCGGGAGCACGCGGTCGCCGCCGGGCTGCCCGTGCTCCCCGGTGGGCTGGCCGGCGGGACGGACGACGGGACCAGCGACGCCGCGCTGGCGGACAGGATCGGTTATCCCGTGCTAGTCAAGGCGGCCGGCGGCGGCGGCGGGCGGGGGCTGCGGGTGGTGCGGGATCCCGGATCGCTCGGGCGGGCGATCGCGGTGGGCAGCGCGGAGGCGGAGGCGGCATTCGGGGATCCGCGGGTGTACCTGGAGCGGTACGTCCCGGTCGCGCGGCACGTCGAGGTGCAACTGCTCGGCGACGGCGAGACCGTGATCCACCTGGGCGACAGGGACTGCTCGGTGCAGCGGCGGTACCAGAAGATCATCGAGGAGGCGCCCGCGCCGTTGCTGGACTCGCAGCTGCGAGAGGGGCTGCGGGCGGCGGCGGTCGCGCTCGGCCGGCAGCTGAAGTACCAGGGTCTCGGCACGGTCGAGTTCCTGGTCGACGCCGAGGCAGGGGCCTTCTACTTCCTCGAGGTCAATGCGCGGATTCAGGTGGAGCATCCGGTGACGGAGGCGGTGACCGGGCTGGACCTGGTGGCGGAGCAGATCGCGGTGGCGGAGGGGCGGGGGGTGCGGCTGCGGCAGGGCGACGTGCGGCTGCGCGGGCACGCGATCGAGTGCCGGATCAACGCGGAGGATCCGGCGGACGGGTTCTTGCCCAGTCCGGGGACGGTGAGCGGGGCGGTGTTCCCGGCCGGGGCGGGGATCCGGGTGGACACGCACGTGCAGGCAGGAGCGGTGGTGCCGGCGCAGTACGACAGCCTGCTGGCCAAGCTGGTCGCGTCAGGCGCCGACCGCGGTGCGGCGCTGGCCCGGCTGCGGGGGGCGCTCGGGCGGTGCGAGATCGGCGGGGTGGCGACGAACGTGGCGATGCTCGCGGCGCTGGCGGCGGACGGGGAGTTCGCGGCGGGCGGCGTGGACACGGGGTACCTGGCCAGGTGGTTGGCGGCGTGGCTGGCGCTGGAAGGGGGTGGGCGGCGTGGCTGAGGTGCAGCTCATCGACGTGTCGTTGCGGGACGGGAACCAGAGTCTGTGGGGAGCTACGGGGCTGCGGACGGAGCACGTGCTCGAGATCGCGCCGGTGCTGAACCGAGTCGGGTTCCGGGCGCTTGATTACATGTCGAGCACGGCCATGGGCGTCGCGGTGCGGGTGCACAGGGAGGATCCGTGGGAGCGGATCAGGCTCACCCGTGCCGCCATGCCGGACACGCCGCTGCAGCTCATCGGGACGGGGTTCCGGTTCATCTCCTGGGAGCGGGCGCACCCGGACGTGATGAGGCTGGTCTACGA
>JASHTQ010000090.1 GCA_030040475.1 Streptosporangiaceae bacterium | reverse complement strand
CGCTGGACCTGACCGGCACCGGGGAGATCACCGATGACAGCAGGATCCGGGCCAGCCTGCCGGTGATCAGCAAGCTGTCCGACCGGGGCGCGCGGGTGATCGTGCTTGCGCACCTCGGCAGGCCCGCGGGCGCGACGTTCGAGGAGCGGGCGGCCGGCGGTCCGTCGCTGCGGCCGGTGGCGGCGCGGCTCGGCGAGCTGCTCGGGCGGCCGGTGTCCTTCGCGGCCGGCGTGGCCGGTCCGCTGGCGGAGGAGACCGTGTTCGGCCTCGGCGACGAGGACGTGGCCGTGCTGGAGAACGTGCGCTTCGAGCCCGCGGAGACCAGCAAGGACGATGCCGAGCGTGCGGAGTTCGCGCAGCGGCTGGCCCGGTTCGGCGAGCTGTACGTGGACGACGCCTTCGGCGCGGTGCACCGCAAGCACGCCTCCGTCTACGACCTGCCCGCGCTGCTCCCGCACGCCGCGGGCGACCTGGTGCGGGACGAGGTGTCGGTGCTGCGGCAGCTGACCACCGATCCGGCGCGCCCGTTCGTCGTGGTGCTCGGCGGCAAGAAGCCCTCGGACAAGCTCGCGGTGATCGGCAACCTGCTGGGCCTGGCGGACCGCATCCTCATCGGCGGCGGCATGGGGTACACGTTCCTCGCCGCGCAAGGCCACGAGGTCGGCAACTCGGTGCTGGAGGCCGACCAGATCCCCGCGGTCAAAGAAGTCATGGCGGCGGCGCAGCGGCGCGGCGTCGAACTCGTGCTGCCGGTGGACCTGGTCGCGGCGACCCACTTCGCGCCGGACGCGGAGCATTCCGTGGTGCCGGTCACCGACTTCCCCGCCGACAGGGAGGGAGTCGACGCGGGCCCGCGGACCAGGGCGCTGTTCGCGTCGAAGCTGGCCGACGCCAAGACGGTGTTCTGGAACGGGCCCGTCGGGGTGTTCGAGTTCCCGGCGTTCTCGGCCGGGACGCGCGCCGTCGCCGAGGCCGTCGCGGCGGTGGACGGGCTGACCGTGGTGGGCGGCGGCGATTCGGCCGCGGCCGTGAACGCGCTCGGCATACCGGCGGCCTCCTACGGGCACATCTCCACCGGCGGCGGCGCCAGCCTGGAGTACCTCGAGGGCAAGACGCTGCCCGGCCTGACCGCGCTGGAGAACGGTTCGTGAGGGCAGCACGGTCCAAGGCCGCCGGGGTGCGGCTCCCGCTGATGGCGGGGAACTGGAAGATGCACGAGAACCACCTCGAGGCGATCGCGCTGGTGCAGAGGCTCGCCTTCACGCTCACCGGGAAGGATTACGACAGCGTCGAGGTGGCCGTGCTGCCGCCGTTCACCGCGCTGCGCAGCGTGCAGACCCTGATCGACGGCGACAAGCTGCGGATCTCCTACGGCGCGCAGGATCTCTCGCCCTACGACGAGGGCGCGTACACCGGAGACATCTCCGGGCCGATGCTCGCCAAGCTGGGCTGTGATTACGTGCTCGCCGGGCATTCCGAGCGCCGGCAGTACCACGGCGAGACCGACGCGGTGGTCAACGCCAAGGTGCACGCGGCGCTGCGATCCGGGCTGACGCCGGTGCTGTGCGTGGGGGAGACCCTCGAGATCCGCCAGTCGGGCCAGCAGATCGCCCACACGCTGGGACAACTCGACGGCTCGCTGGCCGGGGTGGCGGCATCGGCGGTGGCGGCGATGGTGATCGCGTACGAGCCGATCTGGGCCATCGGGACGGGAGAGGTGGCCACGCCGCAGGACGCGCAGGAGATGAGCGCTGCGATCAGGGAACGAATTTCGGCGGTTCATGACGCCGAGACGGCCACCAGTGTGCGTATCCTGTATGGCGGGTCCGTTAAGCCCGGTAACATCGCGCCGATCATGGCGCAACCGGACGTGGACGGAGCCCTTGTCGGTGGCGCCAGCCTCGACGCCGGGCAGTTCGCTCAGATCTGCCGGTATCGTGAACTGGCAGTGAAGGGCTAGGCAGCGGCGGGAGATGGATTACAAGCTATGATCATCGGGCTTTCCATTATCCTGATCATCACGAGCGGCGTGATGATCCTGCTTGTCCTGCTGCACAAGGGCAAGGGCGGCGGCCTGTCGGACCTGTTCGGCGGCGGGGTGTCCTCCACCCTTGGCTCCTCCTCCGTCGTCGAGCGGAACCTGGACCGAATCACAGTCTTCTTCGGCGTCCTCTGGTTCATCGACATCGTGGCTCTCGGCTGGCTGATCAATCACTAACGCGTACGTCTTCCCGCACCGTAGTTCTGTCTGAATAGGTCTATGGCATTCGAGGGGTGATCTGTGAGTAGTGGCAATGCCATCCGCGGCAGCAGGGTCGGCGCGGGCCCGATGGGAGAGGCAGAGCGCGGGGAGTCCGCGCCGCGCGTCTGGGTGTCGTTCTGGTGTACGAACAAGCACGAGACGCGTCCCAGCTTCGCCACCGACGCCGCCATCCCCGACACCTGGGAATGCCCTCGATGTGGCAACCCGGCCGGCCAGAACGAGCAGAACCCGCCGACCCCGCCGCGGGTCGAGCCCTACAAGACCCACCTCGCCTACGTCAAGGAGCGCCGCAGCGACTCCGACGGCGAGGCCATCCTCGCCGAGGCCCTAGCTCGCCTCCGCGGCGCCTGACCTTCGGGTTCTCCCCTTTCTCGGACATGAAACCCCGGTTTCTGGACCCCAGGAGGTACTGGAAGCGGGGTTTCATTACGCCCGGAGCTGGTCGATGCGGGCGGGAATGGTACGGATGTTGAGCGCGGGGCGGCCGCGAGCCGCGACGAGCGCCGCCCTGAGGATCGCGGCCACCTGGGTGGGCTGCGTGCGGATCTGGCGGGGAGTGAAGTGCAGCACGGTGATGCCGTGCGCAGCCATACGCGCATGACGTTCCAGCGTCCGCTCGTGATCCTTGGGTGACAGGTGATACTCGCGGGAATCCACTTCCGCCGCGACACCCAGATCTGGCCACCATCCGTCGGGACTTGCGACGAACTCGTCGCCGGAATACAGCCTGGGATTGAACATCGGCGTGCGGATCTTGGCCCGTCTGAGCAGGTCCTTGAGGTCAGCTTCGGGGCTGGACCGGACCCCGTCCCGGATATCGGCGATCGCCATGCGTAGCAACGCCGAACCCTGGACCGGCCCATCCTCGAGTTCAGCGACGAGCTGGTCAGCCGAGCATCTGCCTTGCTGTACGACGGTCGCGACCAGCGCCCGGACATCGGCCAGCCTGGTCAGTCCCCGCGCGCTGTCGGCGACTGCGCGCGGGATGGGCGCCATGCTGACCGTACCCAGGGTGAAGGCCTGTTCCGGCATCCGCTTGGTGCAGTAGATGCGGACAAAGCCAGCGCTCCTGCGCTGCCTTTCGGACGGGACCAGCATGTCGATCAGGCCGCTGTGCGGCGCCCGGATGCCCCAGCGGCGCAGCGCCGCGGTCCCGGTGATGAGGCCGTCGGACCCGGCATATAGCTGCGCCGCGACATCGCGCTGGTCGTCGGTTGGCGTGCCGGTCACGGCGAGGAACACTCCCGGCAACAGCCGCTGCCACGAACCGCGGATCCGCACCCTGTAGTGCAGTGCGCGCTCTGTCATCCCGCGGGCCAGCGCCTGCTTCCTGCTGATTACCTGGTGCTGCGCGGCCAGCAGGTCGGCCAGCGCAGCGTGATCGGATTGGGCCGAACGCGTCATGTGCGCAGCTTGACACGTACCGCTGACATTCCGGCCGGCCCGGGCTGCCGGGTGGCGAGCCCCGGGGAGTAATGAAACCGGGGTTCCAGCACACTGGGAGGTGCTGAAACCCCGGTTTCATGTCACGAGATTCGGACCCCGAGCGGGAAGGCCCGCGCGACGGGTCAGAGGCCTTCGTTGATCAGGCGGCCGGCCTGCTCGAACTTGGCGGGCAGGCGGCGCTTGAAGTAGAAGGCAGCGCCGATGCCGAGCGCCACGACCACCGCGTCGATCGGGCCGAGGATGTTCGCGTAGCCGTAGCCGCCGCCGAGGAAGTCGATGTTCGTGAACAGCAGGTACACCACGTACGCCTGGGAGATGAAGGCGAGCACCGGGGCCAGCCTGGTCCGCCACCAGTTCGCCTCGTCCTTGTGGTAGCGCTCGTAGTAGACCAGGACGCCGAGCGAGACCACCGCCTGCACGGACAGGATGATGATCACGCCCATCACCGCCATCAGGCCGTAGAGCTGCAGGTAGGCCTGCGAGGTCGGGTCGTTGCTGCCGGTGAAGACGGCGAACAGCCCGATGATGACGGCGGCGACCGCCGTCTGGGTGAGCGACGCGATATGCGGGCTCTTCCACCTGGGGTGCGTCTTGCCGAGCGCCTTCGGGGCCAGGCCCTCGCGGCCGAGCGAGTACATGTAGCGCGCGGTCGTGTTGTGGAAGGCCATGCCGCAGGCGAACGAGCCGGTGATGATCAGGTAGCTCATCACCGAGGACACCCAGTGCCCGGCGTACTGCGTGGCCGGGATCAGGAAGTAGTCGGCCGCGTTGGTCTGCGAGGCGGCGATCGCGGCGTGCGTGCTCGGGTAACCGCCGAGGGAGGCCCAGGACGTCATCGTGTAGAAGATGCCGAGCCCGATCACCGAGATGTACAGGGCGCGGGGCACGTTCCGCTTGGGGTCGCGGGACTCCTCACCGTAGTTCGGGGCCATCTCGAAGCCGACCCAGGACCAGAACGCGAAGAACAGCCCGATCCCGATCGCGCCCGCCGCGAGCTTGCCCTGCGCCGGGAAGCCCTTGAACGCGTTCACGATGTTCAGCGGGCTTGCGCTGACGTGTCCCTTGGCGAACAGGTAGCCGTCGAAGATCAGCAGGATCACGATCTCGCTGATCAGCCCGACCGCGAGCACCCAGCTGGAGATCCGGACGTCGAAGTAGGTGAGGATCGCGATGATCGCGACCATGCCGAGGGCCAGCCAGGGCCAGGCGATGCTCACCCCGTAGGCGTTCAGCTTCAGGCTGAGGAAGTAGGCGAAGCCGCCGGCCAGCGACGCCTCGAACACCGAGTACGCGACCACCGAGCCATAGCCCGTGCCGATGCCGATCTCGCGGCCGAGCCCGTGGCTGATGTAGGAGTAGAAGCCCCCGGCCGTGGTCTTCTTCTTGGCCATTGCCACGTACCCGACCGAGAACACGACCAGCACGATGGTGGCGAAGAGGAACGCGGCGGGAGCGCCGACGCCCTGACCGTAGCCGACCATGATCGGCACGTTGAACAGCATGGCCGAGATCGGGGCCGACCCCGTCACGGTCAAGAACAGCACGCCGCCCAGGCCGACAGCGCCCTTACGGAGCTTGGCGACATCCGCACGCTGCGAGACGTCGAAGTCCTCGGCAGGCTCACGCGTGACGACGCCTGGGACCTCCGGGACCTGGGGTTGGGCCATGGTATACACCTCCGGCGCATGTTGCGGGGAGCGTAACAGGCGTTCGGATTCATGATCAATAGTTCTGGTTGAGTTAATCTGTCCTTAACACGACCGCTTGACAGTATTCGGTCTGTTCGGTACTTATTTGGTTTAGCCAAACGGGCTACGTGGTTCCCCCGGACCGCTGGAGGTGACCGTGGCCGAGGAGCTCATTGCCTTCGCCTCCAAGCAGGACATGCTGGCGAAGTCCAAGCAGTTCTGGAACCCGGACAAGACCCAGTTCTGGATCGACTCCGGCGTCCCGCTGGTCATCGACCGGCGCGAGGGGTACTTCATCTACGACGTCGAGGGCAAGCGCCTCGTCGACGTCCACCTCAACGGCGGCACCTACAACCTCGGCCACCGCAACCCCGAGGTCGTCGCCGCGGTGACCGCGGCGATGCAGCGGTTCGACATCGGCAACCACCATTTCCCCTCGCTGGCCCGCACCGCCCTGGCCGAGGCGCTGGTCAGCACGGCGCCTGAGGGCCTGACCAAGGTCATGTACGGCAGCGGCGGCGGGGAGGCCATCGACATCGCGCTGAAGAGCGCCAGGCACGCGACGAAGAAGCGCGGCATCGTCTCGGTGGCCAAGGCCTATCACGGCCATACCGGGCTGGCCGTCGCGACCGGCGACGAGCGGTTCGCCACGCTGTTCCTCGCCGACCGGCCGGACGAGTTCAGCCACGTGCCGTTCAACGACCTGGACGCGATGGAGGCGGCGCTGCGCGGCCGGGACGTCGCGGCGGTGATCATGGAGACGATCCCGGC
>JASHTQ010000697.1 GCA_030040475.1 Streptosporangiaceae bacterium | reverse complement strand
AGCTGGAACAAGGGAGCCGAGCGGCTGTTCGGCTACGCCGAGGAGGAGGTCATCGGCAAGTCCGCCACCATGCTCACGGTCTGCGGGCAGGAGGACGAAGAGCAGCAGCTGATCAGGGAGGTCGTCTCCAGCGGGGAGGTGGCCCGCGCCGAGACGATCCGGACCCGCAAGGACGGAGCGCAGATCGACGTCTCGCTCAGCCTGTCGCCCGTGCACGACCGCAAGGGCAAGGTGACCGGGCTGTCCACGATCGCCCGCGACATCACCGAGCGCAAGCTGGCCGACGCGGCGCTCGCGGAGCGGACCAGGGAGCTGGAGATCTCCAACCGGGACCTGCTCCAGTTCGCCTCGGTCGCGTCGCATGACCTGCAGGAGCCGCTGCGCAAGGTGGCGAGCTTCTGCCAGCTGCTTGCCCGCCGCTACCAGGGCCAGCTGGACGCGGAGGCCGACGAGTACATCGGCTTCGTGGTGGACGGCGCGATCCGGATGCAGGCGCTGATCAGCGACCTGCTCGCGCTGGCGCGGGTGGGCAGGTCCGGTGACCAGATGGTCGACGTGGACTGCGGCAAGGTGATGCGGCAGGTGCTCGGCGACATGGCCGCGGTGCTCGAGGAGGCCGGGGCCGACCTGGTGGTGGCCGATGACCTGCCGGTGGTGTGGGCGCACCCGGGTCTGCTCACCCAGCTGTTCACCAACCTGGTGGGCAACGCCGTCAAGTTCCGCAGGGGCGAACCGCCGCGGGTCGAGGTCCGGGCGACCAGGGAGGCCGGGCAGTGGCGGTTCGCGGTGGCCGACAACGGCATCGGCATCGAGGCGCAGTACGCCGACCGGGTCTTCGACGTGTTCGAGCGGCTGCATACCAGGTCGGAGTACCCGGGCACGGGAATCGGGCTGGCGCTGTGCCGCAAGATCGCCGAGCTGCACCGCGGCCGGATCTGGTTCGAGTCGCAGCCCGGCGCCGGCACCACGTTCTACTTCACCCTGCCAACCGGAGGACAGCAGTCATGAACGGAACGCGGCTGGGATCTCCCGTCGAGATCCTGCTGATCGAGGACGACCCGGGGGACGTCGTGCTCACCCGGCGGGCGCTCGCCGAGAGCAAGGTCAACAACATCATCCACGTCATGCAGGATGGCGTCGAGGCGCTTGCCTACCTCCGCCAGCGGCCGCCGCACGAGCAGGCCAACCGTCCCGACCTGATACTGCTCGACCTCAACCTGCCGCGCAAGGGCGGCCTCGAGGTGCTCGCCGAGGTCAAGAACGACCCCGAGCTCCGCCAGATCCCCGTCGTCGTCCTGACCACGTCGAGCGCGGACGAGGACGTCATCAGGAGCTACGACCTGCACGCCAACGCCTACATACAAAAACCGGTCGACCTCACCAGGTTCCTCAGCGTGGTGCACGCCGTGGACGAGTTCTTCGTCAGCATGGTGCGGCTGCCGCCCAGGTAGCCGGGCTCGGCCGCCCGGGCACCCCGGGCGCCCGGCCGCTCAGCCCAGGCCGGGGGCGGCGGGAAAGACCATCGCGACCGAGGTCCCGACCCCGGGCTCGGATTCCACCCCGACCCGGCCGCCGCACCGGGTCGCGATCGCGTGCACCACCGCCATCCCCAGCCCGGCGCCGCGGCCGACCGGCTTGGTGGTGAAGAACGGGTCGAAGATCGTGTCCAGGACGTCGGCGCTGATCCCGCTGCCGGTGTCGCGGACCTCCAGCCGCGCGCACCGGCCGGCCGGCCGGCCTATCGTCGCGCCGTCCACCGTGCAGGTCCTGATCGTCACCGTCCCGCCCTCGGCCATGGCCTCCGCGGAGTTCTCGGTCAGGTACGCCAGCACGAGCTCGATATGGCCGCGGTCGGCGACCACCGGAACCAGGTTCGGGTCCAGGGCGCAGCGCAGCGTGATGCGATCGCCGAGCCGGGCCGCGATCTGTCCGCTGGCCGCGTCGATGACCTCGTTCAGCTGGATGACCCGCGGGCTGGTCAGGTCCTGCTCGGCGAATATCATCAGCTGCCTGGTCAGCTGCGCGGCTCGCTGGGCGGCCTCCTTGATCTGCCCGATGTCGTCGCGCACCTCCTGCCAGTCGTCCCGCTCGTGCTGCTGCGCGGTGGCGATCGCCTCCGCCACGAACTGCGCGTAGTTCGCGATGACGGCCAGCAGGTTGTTGAAGTGATGGGCCACGCCGCCGGCCAGCCTGCCCAGCCGGGCCAGCTGCTGGGTTCGGTGCAGCTCGCGCTCGAGCAGCTTGCGCTCGATCGCGTAGGACACGGTCTTGGCCAGCAGGCTGCCGTCGAAATGGCCCTTGACCAGGTAATCCTGGGCGCCTTCGCGAACCGCGGCGAGGGCCAGGTCACGGTCGCTCGCGCCGCTGACGACGACCACGGGGATCAGCGGAGCCCGCTGCAGGATCGTCCTGATCACCTCCAGGCCGCGCCCGTCGGGCAACCCGAGATCGACAAGGGCGCAGTCGGCCCAGTCGCCGACGACGTCGAAGTCGATGTCCGCCAGCCTGTTCACGACCTGCCACTCGGCGGCGACGCCCGCCTCGTGCAGCGTCGTCCGGGTCAAAAACGCGTCGCTGACGTCGTCCTCGAGCAACAGCAACCGCAACGGCCCGGGGGCGGCATCGCTGCCTGCCCCGGGCTCGCCCGAACCATTGACGGCGGCGGCGGGCCACGCCGTCACATCCTCATGCCCCATGCCACTAGTCATCCGTATCGCCTCTCGGGGAGCGATCTGATTACTTGGAGTATTTCAATATATACCAAGAGTGACGAGCCCGATCGGGCGCTGTGGCCGGCCCGGCCCGCGGCGGAGCGACTCACACGGTCATCGGCGCCGCGGCCAGGCCGGCCCGCCCGCGGACATCCGTGGACGTCAAATGGTGCAGAGCCGCACGCGGTGGGAATACTGCAGCTGGGGAAACGGGTCGGTTCCTCCGGCAGCGATGGCGGATCAGGATCGTGCCCGTGGCGGAGCGGGTTACCGGGCGGCGCCCAGCCGCCGGATAACGTCGAGCCGGATGGGTGGGACTTGGCCGCAGGATGGCAGGGGCCCGCGGGCACGTCAGGGCCGCGATGGCCCGGTACCGTGTCGCGGCGGCGCCAGGGGTGCCCAGGGTCAGGTGACGCGCCCGCGTCGGCGGAAGGTGCGCCATGACCACCCTGCTCAAGGTCTCGCTGTACGCATTCGCCGGGTGCGCCGCCCTCGGCATGCTGCCGGTGGCCATCCTCGCCGCCCGGGGACGAAGGCCCGCGGCGCTCCTGCTGGCGCTGCTCATCGCCGCCTACGCGATGTTCGTGCTCATCGCCGCCGCCGGCGAGCTGCCCAGTGGCTGACGCTCGCCGTGGCTGGCGGGTGCCCGTGGCTGGCGGGCTCCGTGGATGATGGTGGCATGGCGGACAGTTCGCGGCGCGGGGCGCCGGTTGCCGGTGCGGGACCTTTGCCGGCCGGCCCGACCCAGGCCCCCGACCAGTTCGCGGCGCCGTGGGGCGCGCGCGGTTACCTGACCCCGCTGGACGGCCCGGTGCACTGGATCGAGTTCGGCCCTGGCGGGCCTGGCGGGCCTGGCGGTCCGCCGCTTGTCTTCGTGCACGGCCTGGGCGGCTCGCACCTGAACTGGTGCCGGATCGGGCCGCGGCTGGCCGAGGGCCGGCGGGCGGTGGCGCTGGACCTGCACGGGTTCGGCCTCACCCCGGGAACGAGGCGCCAGGCCACCATGCAGGCCAACACGCGGCTCGTTGACCGGTTCGCGCGGGAGGTCACGGGGACGCCGGTGATCCTGGTCGGCAACTCCATGGGCGGGCTGATCTCGGTGCTGCAGACGGCGTCGTCGCCCGGCACCGTCGCCGGGCTTGTGCTGATCGACCCGGCCCTTCCGGCGCCTCCGGTGGCGAGGCAGCAGCCGGACTGGTCGGTGGTCGGCCGGTTCGCGCTGTTCGCGCTGCCCGGCCTCGGCGAGGTGCTGGCCCGGGCGCTGTCGCACCGCTCGCCGGAGGCGGCCGTCCGGCAGCAGATCGAGCTGTGTTTCGCCGACCCGTCGCGGGCCGACCCCGCGCTGGTGGAGGCGTCGATCGCGCTGGCCCGCCGCCGCCGGGACACGCAGTCCCGTGACGAGTCGCTGCTTGCCGCGTCGCGTTCGCTGCTTCGGGTGATCGGCCGCTCGCGGCGCTACTGGGCGATGACCGCCGGGATCGGCGTCCCTGTCCTGCTGATCGGCGGCGACGCCGACCGGCTTGTGCCGGTGGCGAGCATGCGCCGGGCGGCCGCGCGCAATCCGCGGTGGGAGACGACTATTCTCGCCGGAGTCGGGCATACGCCGCAGCTGGAGGTTCCCGAGGCGGTGGCCGACGCGATACAGGACTGGCTCGGCCGCCATTTCGGTGAGGCCGCCGATTCGCCCCGCCGGCCGAGGAGGAACCGGACATGCAGCAGCTCACCGGGCTCGACGCCTCCTTCCTCGCGCTGGAGACCGCCACCACCACCGGCCACGTCGGCGGGCTGAGCCTGGTGGACCCGGCCGGCGCGCCCCGGCCGCTGAACCTGGCCCGGCTGACCGAGGTGCTGGCCGAGCGCGTCCCGCTGGTCCCGGTGCTGCGGCGCAAGCTGCTGAACGTGCCGCTCGGCCTGGACCAGCCCTACTGGGTCGACGACCCGGACTTCGACATCGAGTACCACGTCAGGGAGATCGCGCTGCCCCGCCCGGGCTCGGACGCGCAGCTGACCGAGCAGGTCAGCAGGCTGCACGCCAGGCCGCTTGACCGCAGCCGCCCGCTGTGGGAGATCTACCTGATCACCGGGCTGGCCAAGAAGCGGGCCGCGGTCTACACCAAGATCCACCACGCCGCGATCGACGGGGCGTCCGGCGCCGAGCTGCTGACCGTCCTGCTCGATCTCGCGCCGTCCGGCCGCGCGCTGCCCGCCGCCGTGCCGTACCGCCCGGAGAACCCGCCGCCGCTGCCGTCGCTTGCGTTGCGCGCGGCCGCCAGGCTGGCCTGGCGGCCGGTGCAGACCGTCCAGCTGACCAACGAGCTGGTCAAGCTGCTCCCGACGCTGGCCCCCGCGGTCAGCACGGTGGTCGGCGGCATGCTCGGGCTGAACCGCGGCGACGGCGCGGTGATCGCGGGCGCGCCGGGACGCCCCCCGGCCACGCCGTTCAACAAGCCGATCACGCCGCACCGCAGGATCGCCTTCCGCAGCGTGGACCTGGACACGGTCAAGGCGGTGAAGAACGCGTTCGGCGTCTCGGTCAACGACGTCGTGATGGCGCTGTGCGCGGGCGCGCTGCGCCGCTGGCTCACCGCCCACGACGCGCTGCCGGCCCAGCCGCTCGTCGCGATGATCCCGGTCTCGGTGCGCGACCCGGCCAGCCGCGGCGCGCTCGGCAACAAGGTGTCGGCGATGCTGGCCACGCTGCCGACGAACGTGACCGACCCGGCGCTGCGGCTGGAGATCGTGCACGCCGCGACGCAGGTCGCCAAGGCCAGGCAGGCCGCGATCCCGCAGGGCCTCGTCGACCAGATCAGCGACTTCGCCCCGCCCGCGCTGACCGCCCGGGCGGCCCGGGTGGTGTTCGCCACCGGCCTGCTGCACCGGCTGCCGCCGTTCAACATCACGATCTCCAACGTCCCCGGCCCGAACGTGCCCGTCTACCTGTGCGGCGCCAGGCTCATCGCGCACTACCCGGTCTCCGTCGTCACCGACGGCCAGGGCCTGAACATCACCCTGGTCGGCTACCTCGGCCAGCTCCACTTCGGCCTGGTCGCCTGCCGCGAGCTCGTCCCCGACATCGACACCCTGGCCGGCTACCTCCCCGAGGAGCTAGCCCTGCTCGCCGAGGCCGCCGGGAAGCGCGCC
>JASHTQ010000696.1 GCA_030040475.1 Streptosporangiaceae bacterium | reverse complement strand
TCCCGCGCGGTGGCCGAGGCGGTCGCGATGTGCCGCCCCGAGGTCATCTGCGCGTACCCGATCACCCCGCAGACCCACATCGTCGAGGCGCTGTCCGCGATGGTGAAGACCGGCGACCTGGCGGCCGAGTTCCTCAACGTCGAGTCCGAGTTCGCCGCGATGTCGGTGGCCATCGGGGCGTCGGCGGCCGGGGCGCGAGCCTATACCGCGACCGCCAGCCAGGGCCTGCTGTACATGAGCGAGGCCGTCTACAACGCGGCCGGGCTCGGGCTGCCGATCGTGATGACGGTCGCGAACCGCGCGATCGGCGCGCCGATCAACATCTGGAACGACCACAGCGACTCGATGTCCCAGCGCGACGCCGGCTGGCTTCAGCTGTTCGCCGAGACCAACCAAGAAGCGCTTGACCTGCACATCCAGGCGTTCCGGATCGCCGAGGAGCTGTCCTTGCCTGTGATGGTGTGCATGGACGGCTTCCTGCTCACCCACGCGAGCGAGCAGGTGGACATCCCGGGACCCGGTCAGGTGGACGCGTTCTTGCCGCGGTACGAGCCGCGCCAGGTGCTCGACCCGGCCGACCCGGTCTCGATCGGCGCCATGGTCGGCCCCGAGGCCTTCACCGAGGTCCGTTACCTGGCCTACCGACGGATGCAGCAGGCGCTCGACGTCATCCCCGCGGTCGCGGCCGAGTTCCTGGCGGGCTTCGGCCGCCCGTCCGGCGGTCTCGTCCGGCCCTACCGAGTCGACGACGCGGAGACCGTCGTGGTCGCGCTCGGCTCGGTGCTCGGCACCGTCAAGGACGTGGTGGACGAGCTGCGCGACGACGGAATGCGCGTCGGCGCGCTCGGCATCACCGCCTACCGGCCGTTCCCCGCGGCGGCCGTGCGCGAGGCGCTTGCGGGCCGGCCGCACCTCGTCGTGATCGAGCGGGCCGTCGCGCCGGGCGCGGGCGGCTTCGTCACCGCGGACATCCGGACCGCCCTGTCGGCTGTCGCGCCGTACATCTCGACGGTGGTCGCCGGCCTGGGCGGCCGCGCGGTCACCGGCAGGTCGCTGCGCGCCATGCTGATCCAGGCGGCGGCCGGCGAACTCGGGCCGCTGACGTTCCTCGACCTGGACACCGGCCTGGTCGACCGCGAGCTGGCCCGGATGGGCCGCACCCGCAGGTCCGGCCCGAGCGCGGAGAACATGCTGCGCGACCTCGGTATCACCGCATCCAGGATCGGTTAGGAGACCAGCCATGCCGTATCAGCGGATCAAGTTCTACCAAACCGGGAGCTTCGCGGCCGGCAACCGGCTGCTGGCGGCCGAGCAGCGCAGCGTCCAGTCGCGCGCCGAGCGCTCCAACACGCTGACCTGCGGGCACCGCGCCTGCCAGGGCTGCGGGGAGGCGCTCGGCGCGCGCTACGCGCTGGACGCGGTGATGCGCGCCACCGCGGGAAAGATGATCGCGGTCAACGCGACCGGCTGCCTTGAGGTGTTCTCCACCCCGTTCCCCCAGACCTCCTGGCAGATCGCCTGGCTGCACTCGCTGTTCGGCAACGCGCCCGCGGTCGCCACCGGCGTCGCCGCGGCGCTGAAGGCCCAGGGCCGCACCGACATCCGGGTGGTCGCCCAGGGCGGTGACGGCGGCACGGTGGACATCGGCATGGCCTGCCTGTCCGGGATGTTCGAGCGGAACGACGACGTGCTGTACATCTGCTACGACAACCAGGCGTACATGAACACCGGCGTGCAGCGCTCGGGAGCCACGCCGCCAGCCGCCCGCACCGCGACCACGCAGGCGGTCGGCCGCGAGCCCGGCAACGCGTTCGGCCAGGGCAAGAACGTGCCGCTGATCGCGATGGCGCACGAGATCCCCTACGTCGCCACCGCCACCGTGGCCGACCTGCGCGACCTTGAGTACAAGGCCACCCGGGCGATGGACTTCCGCGGCGCGCGCTACCTGCACATCCTGGTGCCCTGCCCGCTCGGCTGGGGCAGCTCGCCTGCCGACACCATCAAGGTCGCCCGGCTGGCCACGGAAAGCGGCCTGTTTCCCGTCTTCGAGGCCGAGGCCGGCCAGGTGACAAGCTCGACCCCGATCAGGCACCGGGTGCCCGTCGCCGAGTACCTGCGGATCCAGGCCAGGTACGCGCACCTGTTCAGGCCCGCCGAGCGAACCGAAGTCATCGCCCGCATCCAGGCCGCCGCCGACCGCAACATCGCCAGGTTCGGGCTGCTGCCGGACAACAATTCAGCCGAACGAGCCGTGGTTTCCCGGCCCGAGTCCGCCGGGACGCACGAGGGGCAGTGAGGACAGTGGACAAACCGTTCGCGATCACCCTGGACGTCGGGTCGAGCCGCGCCAACCACACCGGCGCCTGGCGCACCGAGCGCCCGGCCTACGTGCACAACCTGCCGCCGTGCAACAACGCCTGCCCTTCGGGTGAGAACATCCAGCAGTGGCTGTACGACGCCGAGGAGGGCGGCCAGCAGCGGTACGAGGCCGCCTGGCGGCAGATCATGGCCGACAACCCGTTCCCGGCCGTCATGGGCCGGGTCTGCTACCGGCCGTGCGAGACCGCCTGCAACCGGGCCCAGCTGGACTCGGCCGTGGGCATCAACTCGGTGGAGCGGTTCCTCGGCGACGAGGCGCTGCGCAGGGGCTGGCAGGTCCCGGTCGAAGCGCCCCGCACGGGCAAGCGGGTGCTTGTGGTGGGGGCCGGGCCGTCCGGCCTTTCCGCCGCCTACCACCTCACCCGGCTTGGCCACGCGGTGACCGTCAAGGACGCGGGCGCCGAGCCCGGCGGGATGATGCGCTACGGCATACCGAAGTACCGGCTGCCGCGCGACATCCTGGACGCCGAGGTGAACCGCATCCTGGCCATGGGCGTCACGCTGGAGCTTGGCACCACGGTCACCGACATCCTCGGCGAGCTGGCCGGGGGCTTCGACGCCGCGTTCGTCGCCGTCGGCGCGCACATCGGCCGCCGCGCCTACATCCCGGCCGGGGACTCGGCCCGGATCATGGACGCGGTGTCCATGCTGCACGGGATGGAAGACGGGGAGCCGCCCCTGCTCGGCCGGCGGGTCGCCGTCTACGGCGGCGGGAACACCGCCATGGACGCCGCCCGCACCGCGCGCAGGCTGGGCGCGTCCGAGGCCGTCGTGGTCTACCGCAGGACCAGGGACCGGATGCCCGCGCATGACGTCGAGGTCGCCGAGGCGCTGGAAGAGGGCGTCACGATGCGCTGGCTGTCCACCGTCTCCCGGGCGGAGGAGGGCAAGCTGGTGATCGAGAAGATGCGCCTGGACGAGACCGGGTTCCCGCAGCCGACCGGTGAGTTCGACGAACGCGAGGCGGACTGCCTGGTGCTGGCGCTCGGCCAGAACGCCGACCTGTCCGTGCTCGAGAACGTGCCCGGCGTGACCTTCTCCGACGGCGTGGTCGAGGTGGGGCCGGACCTGATGACCGGGTACCCGGGTATCTTCGCCGGCGGCGACATGGTGCCGTGCGAGCGAACCGTCACGGTCGGCATCGGCCACGGCAAGAAGGCGGCCCGGCATATCGACGCGTACCTGCGCGGCGACCACTACTCAGCGCCGGGCAGGCACCGCCTGGCCGAGCCGGGGTCGCTGAACACCTGGTACTACTCCGACGCCCCGGCCACTCTCCGGCCCACGCTCGAGGCCGCCCGGCGGATCAGCACGTTCGACGAGGTGGTCGGCGGCCTGGATGAGTCGACCGCGCTGTTCGAGGCGCGCCGCTGCATGTCATGCGGCAACTGCTTCGGCTGCGACAACTGCTACGGCGTCTGCCCGGACAACGCCATCGTCAAGCTCGCCGACGGCGAGTACGAGATCGACTACGACTACTGCAAGGGCTGCGGCCTGTGCGCCGCCGAATGCCCCTGCGGCGCGATCGAGATGGAACCCGAGCCGTCCTAGCGGGCGCGCGCGGTGATGACGAGCCGTCGCCAGGCCGCGGCCGCAACCGATGACGTTCAACCCGGCGATAGCGGACTTTCGGCCCTGTCGTCGACCCGACGCCGCGGCGAGGCTGGAGACATATCGGGTACCCGGCAGAGATGAAGTGATAGCGATGAACGCCATCGTCAAGGACGTGATGACCACCCGAGTGATATGGGTCAAGAAGGGCGCGTCGTTCAGGGAGATTGCCAGCGCCCTGCGGGAGCACAAGGTCAGCGCGTTTCCCGTCGTGGACGCGGCCGGCAAGGTGATCGGCGTCGTCTCCGAGGCCGACCTGCTGACCAAGGAAGCCCTGTACGGCGAGGAGCCGGGGGTAATCGAGGGCATCTTGCACCGCAAGGACCAGGAGAAGGCCCGCGGGATAACGGCTGGTGAGCTGATGACGGCTCCGCCGGTAACCATCCACCCGGACGATTCCGTCGAGAACGCCGCCCGCCTGATGTACGCGCGCCGGGTCAAGCGGCTGCCCGTGGTCGACGCGAACAACTACCTCGTCGGCATCGTCAGCCGGTCGGACCTGCTCGCGGTCTTCGACCGCACGGACGACCAGATCCGCGCCGAGATCCTGACCGAACTGCTGGCCAAGGAGTTCACGGTCGACCCGAACGACTTCACCGTGACGGTGAAGGACGGCGTGGTCACCCTCAAAGGCAGGCCCGAGACCGGCGAGGTCGGGCGGGAGATCGTCGGCAAGGTCCGGCACGTCCAGGGCGTGGTGGCGGTACGCGACCGGCTCAGCTACCCGGCGCCGGAGTACACGCCCCGCACCTACTTCCCCATCACGCACTGAGACCTGGGCCGGCACGAGAGAAGAGGCGATGACGATGAAGAACTGCGTGCAGGACATCATGACCACCTACGTGGTGGCGGTACGCCCGAACGCGTCGTTCAAGGAGATGGCGGCCAGGCTGCACGAGTTCCGGGTGAGCGCGTTTCCCGTCGTCGACGACGAGGGCAAGGTGCTCGGCGTCGTCTCCGAGGACGACCTGCTCGCCAAGGAGGCGGTGGCGCTCACGCTGGCCGACATGCGCGCCGGCATCTCCGAGCGGATCGCCGACCTGCTGCACCGGCCGGACCGCGATGCCGGCGGCCTGACCGCGGGCGAGCTGATGACCAGCCCGGCGGTGACGATCACGCCGGACGAGCCGGTCGAGAGCGCGGCCAGGCTGATGTACAACTGCCGCATCAAGCGGCTCCCGGTGGTCAACTCAGGCGGCCGCCTGGTCGGCATCGTCAGCCGGTCCGACGTGCTGTCGGTGTTCGACCGCAGCGACGACGAAATCCGCAGGGAGATCGTCGACGACGTGATCCTGCACGGCTTCCTGCAGGACCCGCGGATGTTCGCGGTCAGCGTGCGGGCCGGGGTGGTGACCGTGCAGGGCAGCCC
>JASHTQ010000695.1 GCA_030040475.1 Streptosporangiaceae bacterium | reverse complement strand
CTGTTCGCCGCCGGCCTCGGCGAGGAGGGCAGGCGATTCGCCGACACCGCGCTGCGGCAGGTGCTCCCCGCCGGGGAAGAGGCCCAGGTCCGGTTCAGCGTCGCGAGCATGTTCGACCTGTCCCCCGACCTGCGCGCCGACAACGCCCGCACCGCGCTTGCGCTCCCGGAGCTGGCCGGCGACCTGCGGGCCTGGCTGTGGGCGGCGCTGTTCCACAGCCTGGTGGTGGCGGGCCGCACCGACGAGGCGCTCGCCGTCGAGGGCAAGGCGCGAGAGGCCGTCTATTCCAGCCGCACTCCGGCCTGCTGGTTCGCCTTCGAGCTGCCCGAATCGGCCGTGCATTACCAGACCTACGGCTTCGACCGCGGCCTTGAGATCCTCCAGGCGGCGCAGCGGCGGGGGCTTGGCAGCGAGGAGGACGCGCGCCAGCGGCTCGGGCACACCTTCAGGTCCTGGCTGCTGGCCGCGACGGACCGGTACCCGGAGGCCCGTCAGGTCATCGACGAGGGCATCGCGGCCGCCCAGCGGGACCGGCAGAACTGGGCGCTGCGCGTGCTGGAGACCTCGCGGGGGCGTCAGCTGCTTCAGACGGGCCAGTTCGGCGAGGCGGCGGTCGCGCTCGAGGGCCGGTACAGCGTCGAGGAGGCGCACCTGGTCGTCAGCGTGCTCGAGGCCCCGTCGGTGGTGGCCCTCGGCAAGCTGAAGATCCATGCCGGCGACGAACGCGGCGCGGCCGAGATGGCCGAGATCGCGAAGATCATGCTGGCGACGAGCGCGCCGAGCGTTCAGTGCCACGCGGCCTGGTACCTGGCGCTGCACGCGATGTCCCAGGGCAAGGCGGCCGAGGCGCACGACTGGCTGTGCGCGCGCGGCCGTGAGGGCCGGCTGAGGCTGTTCCCGCTGTTCCCGTTCGAGATAGCAGACGATCCCCAGCTGGTCCGGATCGCCGTCGCCGTCGGCGACGAGGAACTCGCCGCCCGCGTCGTGCAGGAGGCGGAGCGCCGGTGCGAGCTCAACCCGGGCGTCGTGTCCTTCCAGGCGGCGGCGGCGCACGCCAGGGGGCTGTGGCGGGGCTCGGCCGGCGACCTGGAGACGGCGGCATCGCTGTTCGCGGCCGGGCCGCGCCCGCTGGCGACGGCGTCGGCGCTAGAGGACCTCGGCCGGCTGCAGGCGGCGGCGGGCGGCACCGACGACGCGGTCGCCTCGCTGGACCGGGCGCTCGCGATCGACGTCCGCGTCGGCGCGAGCTGGGACGCGGCGCGGGTACGCCGCCGGCTGCGGCAGCTCGGCGTCCGGCGGCGGATCACCACCCCGAAGCGCCCGGCCACCGGCTGGGAGGCGCTGACCAGCGCGGAATCGGCCGTCGCCCGGCTCGCCGCCGACGGCAGGACCAACAGCGAGATCGCGGAGACGTTGTTCATCTCACCGCACACCGTGAACAGCCACCTGCGCCACATCTTCGAGAAGCTCGGCGTCAACTCCCGGGTCTCGCTGACCAGGATGGCCGGGCGCCAGCACCCGGGGCGCGCCGGCTGAGCGCGAAAGACATGGCCCGTTCGAGCGATGCGGCGCGGGGCCGGCCGTCGTCACCCTGAAGCATGGCATCGACCCCGACCGTCGTCCTCGTGCACGGCGCCTTCGCCGACGCCTCCGGGTACGCGGGGGTGATCCGCGAGCTTCAGGCCCGGGCCGTCCAGGTCCGGGCGCCGATGAACCCGCTGCGCGGACTTGCCTCCGACGCCGACGCCGTGGCCCGGTACACCACCGCGACGACCGGGCCGATCGTCCTGGTCGGGCACTGCTACGGCGGCGCCGTGATCTCCCAGGCGGCGCCCGTGATCGGCGACGTCGTCGCGCTGGTGTTCCTCTCCGCGTTCGCGCTCGACATGGGCGAGAGCTGCGCCAGCGTCCAGGAGCCGTTCCCGCCGTCGCTGCTGTCATCGACGAGCGTGGCCAGCCGCTACGACGCTCCGGGCGCGCCGGGCGGCCCGGACCTGTTCATCAGGATCGCGGACTTCCACCGGACGTTCTGCGCGGACCTGCCCGCCGAGGCGGCGGCGCCGATGGCGGTCAGCCAGCGGCCGCTCAGCGCGGCGGCGCTGACCGAGAAGGCAACGGTCGCGGGCTGGAAGCACCTGCCGTGCTGGTACCTGCTCGCCGAGCACGACAACGCGATCCCGCCCGACTGCCAGCGGTTCATGGCCAGGCGGATGAACGCCGACGTCGAGCCGGTGCGCGGCGGGTCGCACGCCGCGTTCATCGCCCGGCCAGACGTCGCGGCCGGCCTGATCCTGCGGGCCGTCGAGACGACCTGCGGGCCGGCCTAGGCCGGCCCGGGCTTGCGCGGGCGACGCACCACCTCCCGTTCGGATAAATTGTCTTGTCCGGCGGCCGGGGGCGGCGCGGTCGCTGCGGCGGCCGACGGTCGCCTGGCCGGGGCGGTACCCCTTGCCTTGGCAATCTTCCAGGTAGCCGTGCGTGCCGTGATGTAGTTCTCGTAGTCGGCCGGCGTGTGCATGTTTTCCAGCAGCGGCGCGGTCTTCAGCTCGCTCAGCGGAACCTGCAGGTTCGATGTCAGCTGGGCGTTCGCCGCCTGGAGGTGCGACACCTCGTTCGCGGCCGGGTTGGCGCCGGTCGAGGTCGGCGCGGTCACCCCGGCGAGCGGGTCATCGGTCCTCGCGGTGGTGAGGCTGAGCACGTCTCCGACGTCGGGCGCGGCGGCGTCCCTGGCGGTCAGCGCGGGCAGCTCCCAGCGGGTCTCGATGGTCTTCAGCACGGAGGTGTGATCCAGCGGCACCGACCCGGATACCCGGAACACCGTGCCCTCCGGGATCAGCGGCGAGACCAGCACGACGGGGACCCGCACCCCGAACCGCTTGAAGTCGAACCCGGTAGCGTCGCTCGGCGTGTCGTCCGGCGGGCTGGCTCCCAATGCCGGCGGCACGTGGTCGTACAGGCCGCCGTGCTCGTCGTAGGTGATGAACAGCAGCGTCTGTTCCCAGCCCGGGCCGTTGCGGACCGCGTTGTAGACGTCCAGGATGAGCTGCTCGCCGAGGGAGACATCGTAGTTGGGGTGCTGGCTGTTACCCGTCGATCCCCAGCTCGGCTCGAGGAAGGAGTACTGGGCCAGGCTCCCGCTCTCGGCGTCGGACAGGAAATTGGTGAACAGGCCGAAGCAGGAATCGGGGGCGTTCACGGTGTCAGGGAAGTTCTTCCTGGTCAGCGGCTCCTCGTTGTAACCGTAGATCTTCCAGCTCTTGTTGTTCGCGGTCATCAGCCCGAAGATGCTCTGCACGGTGAAGGACGACGTGGCGTCGTTCATGTGCCCCTGGCTCGTCGCGGCGCAGGCGAAGGCCCTGTTCGGGAACGTCTCGGTAGGCACCGAGCTGTACCAGTAGTCGCACACGGCAAAGCCGGCCGCCAGCCCGGACAGCACGGGCAGCGCCGCGGGCGGGAACACCCCCATGACGGCAGAAGGCGTGGTGCCCGCCTGCACGCTTCGCCCGGAGCGCTGGTCGTAGCCGATGGCGTCGGCGAAGTTCGTGACGAAGCCGGTGTTGGTCGCGACCGGCGGGTCCGGCGGACTGCCGCTGTCGAATAGCTGCACATTGGTATTCGCGTATCCCTCGCCGGGATCGGCGCCCGGCATGAAGTAGGCGCCCTGCGCCGTGTGGTCAATCTGGAAAACCTTCACCTCATTGTCGTTGGCGTCGGTATTCGACTCGTCGCCGGTCAGGCCCTCGAACGGCTGGTTCGTCTTCGGCGAGACATTCCCCGAGTCGGAATACAGAAAGCCGAGCATGTGGTCGAACGAGCGATTTTCTAGCATGAGCTGGACGATGTAATTGATCGACGACAGCTGATTCCCGGCCATGGTCCCCACCTTTTCCGGCGCCCCGCGGTTCCCGGCGGTGCTCCGCGGCCCCTAAGGCAACGGCAGCCGTCGAGCGCACGCGCCACCCTCGCTACGCTTCGAGCTGACGCGAGAATTCTGGCATACCTGACCTTCGTTATCCATTACGAGCTTTAGCGGGCATGAAACCGCAGCTAGTGCGATTGCGGTCGAGGCTGCCCCATCGTGCCGTACCGTCACACGCTGGGTCACACGGCCGGGTGCATGGTCGGTCCAGGCGAAGGCTCAAGGAAAAGGAGTAGGCCATGCCGCTTGTCAATGTGCACCTGATCGAGGGGTCTTTACCCCGGAGCAGAAGCGCGAGATGATCCACCAGCTCACCGAGACTATGGCGGAAATCGAGGGCGAGAACCTGCGTTCGGTCACGTGGGTGATCATCGAGGAGGTCAAGAGTGGTGACTGGGGCATCGGGCTCTCGGGATGCTGGCGGGGGCAGCCAGGCCGCGACCGCGCCGGCGACCAGCGCGCCGATCGCCTGCCAGGCCTGCTGCGGCTGCTGGGCGAGCCCCGGTCCACCAGCCAGCTGGCCGCGCTCACCGGCGCGCTGGCCGCCTCAAGCCGCTGACGTCACAACCCGGGCGGCGGGCTTGCGCGTCGGGGATACCACGGCTCGTTCTGCCTAATAAAAACGAGTACGGGCGTCAGCTGCGGGCTCAGGCGGTCAGCGACTCCAGCAGGCGCGGCACGTTCAGCTCCAGATCGCGGGCGGCGGCGGGGTGGCCGGCCAGGTGGCCGATCAGCGCGTGCTGGAACAGGCCGTCGAACATCGCGTAGGCCACGGCGGGGGTCACCGCGACCGGCGCCTGGGAGAGTTCGGCGTACTTGCTGACGATGCGCCAGATCATGCGTTCCAGGCTCTGGTCGATCTCGTCCGCGTCGGGGCGGAGCGCCTCGTCGAACAGGCTCTGGTTCCGCAGGTCGTACCAGAGCCGGTGCAGGGCCGCGTCCTCGCGCAGCGTGGCCGCCATGGCGGCGCCGAATCCGCGCTTGAGCTCGGCCGCGGAGCCTGCCGTGGCGACGATGCTGTCGTACCTTTTGACGCATTCGGCCTTGTACTGGCGCACGCAGTAGGTGATCAGCTCGAACTTGTCGCTGAAGTAGTAGTGCAGGACCCCGTGGGTGAACTCGGAGTTCTTCGCGATGTCGCGCAGGCTGGTCCGCGCGTAGCCGAGCTCGGCCAGGGTCTGCAGCGCCGCGGTCGCGAGCTGCGCCCGCCGTTCGGCGAACTTGTCCACCTG
>JASHTQ010000694.1 GCA_030040475.1 Streptosporangiaceae bacterium | reverse complement strand
GGTCCGTGCCGCCGCGGCGGCCGGCGCGGCGGCCGCCACCCGCCCCGGAGCCCAGACCGCAATGCCCCGTCCCGCTGATATCCTCACCTTGACCGGCCTTAACTGGCCTGTCGTCTGAAATTCACCTGTTGTTAACCTTCTGGCGGCTGGTTCGCGCCTCGGCATGCGGCGAACATAGACGGCAGACGCGGGGACGGCGGTAGCTTGCCCATGAGGAGAAGCTGACCACATGACGCCTGGCCTGCAGGAGTATGTGCTGGGTGGGGGAGAGGAAACCCGGGGAGCGGTGGTGCGGGACGCGCTGGCGCCCACGTTCTCGGCCGTCGAGGACCGGGACTCGACCGGCGTCCGACGCCTGACCTGGCTGGACACCTTCGACTGGCGGCTGTACCGCGCCGGGCTCGTGCTCGCGCACGAACAGGCCAGGCGCGCCGGCCGCCTGCTGCTGACCGCCGCCGACGGCACTTCGGTCGCCGAGCAGCCCGCCCCGGCCGCCCAGCCCAGGCGTCCCGGCCTGGACCTGCCCGCCGGACCGGTGCGGGACCGCATCGCCTCGCTGGTCAGCCCGAGGGCGCTGCTGCCGATGGCCAGGGCGGTCAGCACGGTCAGCGTCACCCGCCTGCTCAACGCGGACGGCAAGACCGTGGCCCGGCTGCTGGCGGACGCCGTCAGGGCGACCGCCGGCACCTGCGAGGTGGACCTGCCGGTGCGGCTGGCCGTCGGCGAGGTCCGCGGCTACCCGGGCCAGGCCCGCCGGGCCGCCCGGCTGCTTGCCGAGGCTCCCGGCGTGTCCCCGGCCACCCGCAGCGCGTTCGCCGAGGCCCTGCAGGCGTTGGGCCGGCGGCCGGGTGACTACTCGGGCGGCGTGGACGCCGAGATCACCGCCTCGATGCCGGCTCCCGTCGCGGTCGCCAGCCTGCTGCTGCGCCTGCTGGACACCCTGGAGCAGAACATCGATGGCGTGCTCCGCGACATCGACACCGAGTTCCTGCACGACCTGCGCGTGTCCGTCCGCCGCACCCGGTCGGCGATCAAGCTGCTCGGCGATGTCCTGCCGGCCGATCTGGCGGACCAGTACGCCGCCGAGTTCAGATGGCTCGGCGACCTGACCACGCCGACCAGGGACCTCGACGTGTACCTGCTCGGTTTCGACGCGATGGCCGCAAGCCTGGTCGCGGCGCAGCCCGCCGACCTGGAGCCGTTCCGTGTCTTCCTGGCCAGGCGCCGCGCGCGGGAGTTCCGGCGGCTGGCCGCGGCGCTCCGCTCGCCGCGGTTCCGCACCGTCACCGAGCACTGGCGCAAGGCGCTGGTCGAGGTCCGCGACGCCCGTCCCGCGAGAAAGGCGAAAAACTCGCCGAACCGCCCGCCCACCGCCGCCGACCTGGCCGTCAGCCGCACCGAGCGCGCCTATCGCCGGATAGTCGCGCAGGGCCGCGCGATCGACCAGAACTCGGCTCCGGAATCCCTGCACAACCTGCGCAAGCGCGGCAAGGAACTGCGCTACCTGCTGGAGTTCTTCGCACCGCTGCACGACCCGGTCGCCTACCGCAAGGTGGTCAGCGACCTGAAGCAACTCCAGGACGTCCTTGGCGAGTTCCAGGACAGCGAAGTGCAGCGCGAGGAAATCCACGCGCTGGCCGACGCGATCTTTGCCGAGCGGGCGGCACCCGCCGCTACGCTGCTGGCCATGGGCGAACTCGCGGCCCACCTCGCGACCCGCCAGGCCGAAGCCCGCGCGGATTTCGGCAGGCGCTTCACGGCCTTCGCCAGCCCGGTCGGCCTGCAGCGATTCGGCACCCTGCTGGGCCGGGCCGACCGGTGAAGATCTACGCCACCTACAACATCAAGGGCGGCGTCGGCAAGACCACCGCGGCGGTCAACCTGGCCTATCTGTCCGCCGCCGACGGCGATCGCACCCTGCTGTGGGACCTCGACCCGCAGGGCGCGGCCAGCTACCTGTTCCGGATCAAGCCCAGGGTCAAGGGCGGCGGCCAGGCCCTCATCCGAGGCACCAAGACCCTGGACGGCGCCATCAAGGGCACCGACTTCGACCGCCTCGACCTGCTCCCGGCCGATTTCACCTACCGCAACATGGACCTCCTCCTCGGCAAGAAGGGCACCGGCCCCGACCCAAAGCACGGGGAACCCACCCACCGGATCGCGCGCCTGCTCGAGCCGCTCGCCGCCGAATACGACGCGGTCTTCCTCGACTGCCCGCCGAGCATCTCGCTGGTCTCCGAGAACGTACTGCACGCCACCGACATTCTCGTGGTCCCGCTGATCCCGACCACCCTGTCGGTGCGCACCCTCGATCAGCTCACCGACTTCGTGGCCGGCTTCAACGGCCACCGCCCCCAGGTCCACGCCTTCTTCTCGATGGTCGACCGGCGCAAGCGCCTGCACCGGGAGATCACCACCGACCTACGGGCGCAGCGCCCCGAGGTGGCCCAGACCGCGATCCCCGCCCTCTCCCTGATCGAGCGCATGTCCATCGAGCGCGCCCCGGTCATCGCCTTCGCCCCCCGCAGCCAAGCCGCCCGCGCCTACCAATCCCTCTGGTCCGAACTGCGCCCCGCCCCCGCCCCGTAATCCCCGAGTCCCGGCTGGCTGGAGCCGAAGCCGTCCCGTGTGCCCGAGCCAGGGACACCGGGTCGCGGCGAACATCGCCGTGCAGCGGTCAGGTCTGATCGTCGGCGTCAGCGGCCGCGACCAGCGGGCTAATCAGGCTCGGCAAAGGTCTCGCCCTCGCCCGATGGCGGCCGAAGGCGGTCCCTGCGGCTGCGACGGCGCCAGGCGCGCCTACCGCGCCGCACCATCACCGTGACACCGGTCACGATCAGGTACACGGCATAGACCACGGCGAGCAGCGTGCGGGCCGGACTCACGAATATGTAGACGACGACCAACGCGAGGCCGATCGCGACCGGGAGCGAGTTGCGCAATCCCTTGCGGTACTGGCGCGGGGGCCTCGGAGCGCCGATGGATTCGCTCGGCAGCCCTGACCGAGACCAGTCCGGCGGGTTGCCGCGGGGATCGTGGCCCTGAGCCTGACCCGGCGGCTCACCGGGGAGTTGATCACTCATGCGATGCTCGCGGCGAGTGCCCGGCCCACGCACGCGTCCGGCTCGTCCTTGTCCAGCGGCCGTCCGCGAAGGCCGGGTTGAACGTGTCGATTACCTGCTCGCGGTCGGCGTGCGATTCCTGCAGGCGGCTGTGGCCTGCTGCTCCCTCTACCGGTCCTGTGACCACCGGTACCTCCCCAGGCAGCGCGATGCAGGCACAGCGTAACCCGGCTGCTCCGTGAGGGCCATCGGCGGGCCGGGATCCTGCCGTCTTCCGCATGAGATCCAGGTCGCGGCCGGTCGTGGCTTCGACGGCCAACGTGAAGCCGGGACGCCAGGCTCCCGGCCCGACCGTAATGAAACCGGGCTTCCAGTACCTCCCGAGGTGCTGAAACCCGGGTTTCATGCCGCTGGAGGGAGGGCCGCTGGCACCTGCCCGCTGTCGGCTGGCGTGGCCCCGGTGCCCTTTCCCGCGGTCGGGTTGCGGGTTGGCTGTGGTTGCTGGCGTGG
>JASHTQ010000693.1 GCA_030040475.1 Streptosporangiaceae bacterium | reverse complement strand
CCCGGCTGGTGACGGAGGGGCTGCTGCGTAAGGTCAGGTACCAGGAGCAGGGCCAGCGCGGCCGGGACGAGTACCGGCTCACGGACAAGGGCCTGGACCTCTACCCGGTGCTCGTGGCGATGATGGAGTGGGGCAACAAGTACGCGGTCGGCCCGGCGGGCCCGCAGGTCCTGCTGCGGCACCGCGACTGCGGGGAGCCGGTGCGGCTGCAGCTGCGCTGCGAGGCCGGGCACGCGCCGGAATCGGCCCGCGACGTCACCCCGGTGCCCGGCCCCGGAGCGCGCAGGGTCGCCTGACGGCCGGCTCGATCTAGGTCGATAGGGTGCTTGCCGGCGGCGGGCGAAGCTGAGAGTTAGCTCCGAATTGGGCGCCGCCGGGCCGATCCTTCTTGCTCATCGACTGTTCGCGATATATCGTGCAAGGTACTTGGGATCTCCCCGCACTGCCTTACGGAGGGCACGATGGCAACAGGATTCAACGTGCGCGTCGGGGACGCCGAACGGGACGCGGTCGCCGCGCAGCTGCGTGATCACTACGCCGACGGGCGGCTCACGCTTGACGAGCTGAACGAGCGCCTCGACCTCGCGTTCGCGGCCAGGACCAAGGCGGACCTGAACGAGGTGATGCGCGACCTGCCGCACGTCGCGCGGCCGGCCGCGGGGGCAGCGGCCGATGGCTTCGGCGCCACGGGAGGACAGGTAGGGCTTCCGGGATCGGCATGGAATTACGGCTCGGCGAACGACGGCCGGCGATCCGCAGGCAGCTACGGAAGGCCGTTCGCGCCTGTCCTGGCGCTGGTCTGGATATGCGTGATTATCGGCAGCCTCTTCCTGTTCGGCATCGGCGGCGGCGACAGGCCGATCGCGGTCGTGCTGATCATCGCCGCGATCGCGTTCCTGCGGCGGCTGTTCGGCGGCGGCCGGGGCCGGGGACGGGGACGGGGACGGGGATCGGGTCCCCGGGGTCCGCGCGGGCCAAAAGGGCCGCGCAGGCGCTTATCGGCGGATTCTGGCCTGTACCTGGTTCCGTGCCGGACCTCCGCGATTTATCGTGGAAGGCAGGTAGTCAGCCCGGCGAATCCGGAAACCAGATGACGAGGCGATACGACGTCCGAACCGGAATGATGCAACAAGACCCAGACGCGGGGCAGCCGCGCGAACAGCTTGTACCCGGATGGCGCGTGCCCGGGAGCACCCGGTACGACTACGATGTCCGGATCGGCGACGCGGAACGTGACGCCACCATGGCCCAGCTGCGGGAGCACTTCGCCGCAGGACGGCTGACCCTCGACGAGCTGACCGACCGGGTCGACTCGGCCCTGACCGCCAAGACGCAGCGTCAGATCGACCGGCTGATGGCCGATCTCCCCCGCCCTCCGAGGCCAGCGCGCGCCCGGCCGGAACGGCACGTCCCGCCGCAGGACGCGGGCCGCTTCCTGGTCCTCGCGCTGATGCTTTTCGCCTTCGCCACCTGGATATTGATCATGGCCTGGATGTACCGCCATGCCTACGCCGGCGGGTACGGGTACGGCGGCTACGGGTACGGGCCGCATCACTGGGGCGGGTCGATCCCCTAGCGATCAGACGCTGGTCAGCGAGCGCAGCGGGACCACCAGGTAGCGGAAGTCCGGGGCGTGCTCCGCTGCCGCCTGCGCGTTGCCGGCACCGCCGGTGATGAGGGCCGGCTTGGTCGGGCTGGTGAACTGCAGGGTGATGCGCGCCTGATCCCCCGTCTCGGCTTGCCTGGCGTCCTGGTCGGTCTTCGGGTCGGCCTCCGTGGCCGCCGTCAGCGCGGCGCCGAGGCCGTCGAGCAGGTACTGCGGGCTGAACGCGATCGTCGTCTGGTCGCCGGAGAACTCGGCGTGGACGGTTTCCCGCGCTCGCGCCTGCCCTTCGGTGCCGGCCTCGATCGTGACCCTCCCGCTGCCGAACGACAGCCGCACCGAGCTGCCCCGTTCCGCGACAAGCGCCACCCGCCTGACCGCCTCGGTGAGCTGGACCGCGGGCATGTCCCCGCGGCTGCCGAACTCCTTGGGAAACTGGGAGGCGTACTTGATGTATTCGGTGGAGATCAGGCGCGTCGTCAGCCGGCGTCCGGCCGACTCGAACCCGATCGTCGCCTCGGCCGAGCGGGCCCGGCCCTCCGCCTCCTCGACGCGCGTCATGATCCGCACCGGCACGCCCGCCGCCATCATCCGCGCGGCGTCGGCCAGCGTCCTGGCCGGCACGAGCAGCGTGCTCTTGGTGTCCGGCTCGGCGGGATTCCAGCCGAGCTCCCTGATGGCCAGCCGGTACCTGTCGGTCGCCACCATCGTGATGACGTCCGCCTCGAACTCGATGTTCACCCCGGTGAGCACGGGCAGCGTGTCGTCGCGGCTGGCGGCGGGCACGACCTGGCCGATCGCGGCGGCGAACGCGCCGCCGTCGACCGTGCCGGCCTGCCGTGGCAGCTCGGGGAGCCTCGGGTACTCGTGCACCGGCAGCGTGACCAGGGTGAAGGACGCCTCGCCGCAGGTCAGGGTCAGGTCATCCGGACCCTGGACGGCCTCGACGGCCAGCGAGGGCAGGCTGCGGCTGATCTCGGCGAGCAGCCTGCCAGGGACGAGCGCGGTTCCCGCCTCGGCCACCTGCGCGTCCAGCTGGATCCTGGCCGACACCTCGTAGTCGAAGCAGGACAGCGTCAGCGCGCCGGCCGCCGCGTGCAGCAGCATCCCGGAAAGAATGGGCAGCACCGGCCGGGACGGCAGCGCGCGCGCTACCCAGGCGACCGCCTCAGCCAGCGCGTCCCGCTCCACCTCGAACCGCATCGCCGCCTCCATCCCGGGTATGCCCCCGATATGCCGCTGCCTTACCCGCATACTCGCACGGGGCACTGACATTTCGGACCCGGCTGCGGGGCACGGCGCGGCCTGCCATGCCGGGGCATGGCGCGGTTCGCCGGCGGCGTCAGGTGACCAGGCCGGGCGGGGCGGCGTCCAGGGTGGCCTGGATTGCCTGGGCGAGGGCCCGCGCCGACTCCGCGGTGAGCTCCACCGCGACCCGCGCCGACGGGCCCGCCGCCGGGTCCAGGAAGTCGATGTTGAGCGTGTGCTCCGCTTGCGCGTGCACCGGGTGGTCGAAGTACACGCTCGCGTCGGTCAGCTTAAACCAGCCGGACGGCCCCTTCCCGCTGCCGCTGATCAGGACCTTCTCCGTCAGGTACGTGCACATGCTGGCTCCTCTCCCAATCGACGGTAACAGGTAACGACCGAAGAATGCCCAGATCCGCTGCCAGGCGTCCACCGCGGCATCTGGCCGGTAGTTTGGCCGGTCCACCTGCATGAACCCATGGCCGGCCCCCTCGTAGGAGTGGAACTCGTAGGTCTTGCCCGCCGCCTTGAGCGCCTCCTCGAGTTCCGCCACGTCGGCGGGCGAGGGCGCCGCGTCGTCCTTCCCGAACAGGCCGAGCAGCGGGCACCTCAGGTCGGGTACGCGGTTGACAAGCGGGGCGACGCCGTGCAGCGGGTGGCCCTCCGGCGGGGTGCCGACGACGTAGCCGCCATAGCAGTCCACCGCCGCGTCGACCGGCAGGCTGACCGCGGCGAGGAACGCCTGCCGGCCGCCCGAGCAGTGACCGATCACGCCGACCTTGCCGCTCGAGTTGCTCAGCCCGCGCAGGTAGGCGGCGGCACCGCCCACCTCGCCGACGATCCGCCCGTCCGGGATGGGTATCGCACCCGTGGCCCTGGCCGCCGCCATCGCGTCGTCGGGGCTGGCCCCCGGGGCCTCGCGGTGGTAGAGGTTGGGCATCACCGCGTTGTAGCCGCCCGCGGCGAGCGCGCGGGTGAACTCCGCCGTCTGGCGGTCGTAGCCGGGCAGGTGGTGGATGACCACCACGCCGCCGACCGGGCCTGGCCGCAGCGGCCGCGCCGAGTACGCCTCGATCTGATCGCCGTTATGCCCGGCGATCGTCACGGTCTCGGCCAGCATCGCGTCGTACATCGAGGGTTCCTCCATGGGTCGTGAAAGACTTCTGGCATGACTTACGTTGCCGCCGATGACCGTTATAGCAAGCTCCCCTACCGCCGCTGCGGGCGCAGCGGGCTGCTGCTGCCCGAGGTCTGTCTCGGGCTGTGGCAGAACTTCGGGGACGGCATGCCGATCGAGGACCAGCGCGCGATCCTCCGGCGCGCCTTCGACCTCGGGGTTACCCACTTCGACCTGGCGAACAACTACGGGCCCCCGTACGGGTCTGCCGAGATCAACTTCGGCCGGATCATGCGCGAGGACCTGCGGCCGTACCGGGACGAGCTGATCATCTCCACCAAGGCCGGCTACGACATGTGGCCAGGTCCCTACGGCGACCACGGCTCAAGGAAGTACCTGCTGGCCAGCCTGGACCAGTCGCTGCGCAGGATGGGCCTTGAGTACGTGGACATCTTCTACTCCCACCGATTCGACCCGGACACCCCGCTCGAGGAGACGATGGGCGCGCTGGATACCGCGGTGCGCTCGGGCCGGGCGCTGTACGCGGGCATCTCCTCCTATTCGGCGGAACGTACCGCCGAGGCCATCGCCATACTGCGGCGCCTTGGCACCCCGCTGCTGATCCATCAGCCGTCGTACTCGATGCTGAACCGCTGGATCGAGGGCGGGCTGCTTGACCTGCTCGGCCAGGAGGGCGTGGGCTGCATCGCGTTCTCGCCGCTGGCGCAGGGCGTGCTGACCGGGAAGTACCTCTCCGGCGTGCCTGCCGGGTCGCGGGCCAGCCAGCACGGCTCGCTGTCCACGGACCAGCTTTCCGAGGCGACGCTGGCGCACGTCCGCGCGCTGGCCGGGATAGCCGCGTCGCGCGGGCAGACGCTCGCGCAGCTCGCGCTGTCGTGGGCGCTGCGCGACCCGCGGGTGACGTCGGTGCTGATCGGCGCGAGCAGCATCGCCCAGCTCGAGGAGAACCTGGGCGCGGCCGGGCACACCACGTTCACCGCGGACGAGCTCGCCGCGGTCGACAAGGACGCGGTCGACGCGGGCATCAACATCTGGGCCGCATCCAGCGCCAGCTGAGCGGGCAGCGGGAGCGATCGCGGGCCGTCGCTCCCCGCGACGCGCGTTCTGGGCCGCGGGCCGGGAGGGCCGGGCCTGCCATCAGCGTGGGCGACGGCCCCTGCGGCGTCGCGTTCGCCAGCGACGACACCGCCTACGTCTCACACCCGCTTGGCGGTCGCCTGACGCAGGTCAACCTCGCGGCCGGGCGCGCCGGTCCCGGCGTGACGGTTCCGCCGGCCCTGAGCTGGCAGGCGGTCGCCCCGTGCGCGGTGGCCGTGGCGGCGGGCGCCGGGCTGCTCGCCGTCGGCAACCTTCAGCAGGACCTCGCCTCCCCGGCTCCGGTGGTGGACCTGCTGGACCTGGCCAGCCACCGGTGGCGCCGGCCGATCACCCTGCCCGGCACGAGCAACGCCGTCTATGAACTCGGCTTCTCGCCAGATGCCCGGCACGTCTACGTGTCCGCCCGCACCCGCGGCGGCCTGACCGACACCCTCTATATCGCCAGCACCGCGACCGGCGCCCTCACCCGGGCGCGCCTGACCGGCCGGGTCGTCACGTTCGCGCTGACGCCCGACGGCGGGACGCTGTGGGTCGCCGCGGGCACGGACAACGGGACAACGGCCCTGCTTCCGGTCAACGCCACCACCGGCGTGCCCGGCCGGGCCGTCGCGGATCTCCCCGGCGGGCCGGTGGCCATCGGACTGTAGCGGTCTAGGGCATGATCGCGATCGCGACGGGGGTCACGCCGACGATGATCCGCGTGGCGGCCTTGCCGGTCGTGACCGAGATCGGCGTCACCGTGTCGCTGCCCCGGTTGACCACGTAGACGGCGCCGCTGCCGGGCGCGACGACGAGGGCGACGGGGTCGTGGCCCACGCCGATCACCTTGCCTGCCTTGCCGGTCGCGGTGGAGATCGGGGTCGCGGTGTTGCCGACGAGGACGTAGAGGATCTTGCCGTTCGGCGCGATCGCGATCTGGCTGGGAGACTGGCCGTTCAGGACGATCGGCTGCCCGGACGTGCCGGCCGGCAGGTGGACGGTCGTCACCCCGCCGTCGACGCGCCCCGTTGCCCAGCGCGTGTTCACCACGTAGGCAGTGGATCCGTCCGGCGCGATCACGATGTTCACCGGATCGGGCCCGGAGCTGAGATAACCGGAGACGGTGTTCGTGGCGGTCTGGATCACGGCCATCACGCCCTCCGGGGAGATGGTGGCGTAGACGGTCTTGCCGTTCGGCGCGATCGCGATCGCGTTGACGGTCGAATAGGCGAAGTCGATCGGGCCGAGCGCGGTGTCGGTGGGCAGGTGGATCGGCGTCACCGTGTTGCTGCCGCGGCTGACGACGTAGCCGGTGACGCCGTTCGGCGCGATCGCCATCTGGGTCGGGTCGCTGCCGACGGCAATCGCGGGACCGTTCTGACCGCCCGCCACCGGGACCGGGGTCACGGTGCCTGACCCCCGGTTGACGACGTAGGCGGTCGCGCTGTTCGGCGTGATCGCGATCGCCACCGGATCCTTGCCGACCTTGATCGCCTTGCCCGCCTTATTGGTCGCGGTGTTGATCGGGGTCACCGTACCTGATTTGTAATTGGCGACCATTGCGGTCTTGCCGTTCGGCGTGATCGCGATCGCCACCGGATCGTCGCCGACCTTGATCGCCTTGCCCGCCTTATTGGTCGCGGTGTTGATCGGGGTCACCGTGCCGAATTTCGCGTTGGCCACATAGGCCCAGATCGGCTGGCCGTTGCCGGCCCGGGCCGTGTACGCGGCCGGCACCGCGCTCACGAGCCGGCTCGCGTGGCCGCTCTGGCTGACGGCCCCCGCCAGCGCGAGCGAGGCTAGCGCAACCCCCGCCGCCGACACGCGCAGCACACGGACTGGGCGCACGTTCATGGCAAATCCCCCATTGCTGAGTTCGGAGTGTCAAGTTATGCGATAACGGCAGCGGGTAATCTGGTAAATCTTCGGCACCTGCTGACCGAGCATATCCATCCGGGTGCCGCCTTGCGAGCAGGCGAGCAGGCGGGCGGACGAATTGTTTCCGCGGGCCGGCGGTTAACGCGATAATGAGTAGCCGGTGGGACCGGAGCGGGCGGCACCGGCGGCTCGGCACGGGGCGCGGCAGCGAGCCGGGTCCGGGTCGTCTAGGCTCAGCGAGCATGCCGACGGTACTTGTCGTTCACCACACGCCGTCGCCCGCGCTGCAGGCGATGTTCGAGGCCGCGGTCGACGGGGCGCGGACCGACGAGGTCGAGGGCGTCGACGTCATCGTCAGGCCGGCGCTGACCGCGGCCGCGGCGGACGTCCTCGGGGCAGACGGCTATCTGCTCGGCACGCCGGCCAACATCGGGTACATGTCCGGTGCCCTCAAGCACTTCTTCGACGGCATCTATTACCCGTGCCTGGAGGCGACCAGGCGGCGGCCCTACGGGCTTTACGTCCACGGCGCCTCGGATACCGGCGGGGCGGTGCGCGCCGTGGAGTCGATCACCACCGGGCTGCGGTGGCGGGCGGTCCGGCCGCCCGTGTGCGTCGCCGGCACGCCAGGCAAGCAGGACCTGGAGGCCTGCTGGGAGCTTGGCGCGCTGCTCGCGGCCACGGTCGCCGGATAGGCCGCGGCGCCGTGGTGCGTCGAGCCGGGCACTCGCCGGCCAGGCATGCCGCCATCGGGCGGCCGGCTGCGGGACGATGTGTGCCGTGATATTTCTTCTGACCCGCGTCTTCGGCCAAGCGCACCGGCGGCACGTGGCCGTGCTGCTCGGCGCCGCGACCGTGTGCGTCCTGGCAGGTGCCGGGCTGTTCGCGCTGACCCAGGACCTTCCGTTCACTACCGGCCTGTACTGGGCGGTCACCACGGCGACAACGGTTGGATACGGTGACGTGACGCCGCACAACGGCGCCGGGCGGGTGATCGCCTCCGCCGTCATGCTCACCACGATCCCGATGCTGGCCGCGGTGTTCGCGCTGTTGACCGGCGCGGCCGCGGCAGCAGGAATCAGGAGGATACTGAACTTGGAAACACGGTTCCCTGACGGCACGTACCGGCTGGTGCTCGGGATGAACTCCACCGTCCCCGCGATCCTGGAGGAACTCGCGGCGGCGCAGGTTCCCGTCGTGCTCGTCGCGGACGTCGATCCGGTCGGCGTCCGCGCGGACGTGCACCTGGTCCGCGGCGACCCGACCCATCCCGCGACGATCAGCAAGGCCAGGCCCGCAGGCGCCCAGCAGGCTCTCATCACCGGCGCCAGCGACGGCGACGTCCTCGTCACCGCGGTGATCTTGCGCGAGCAGGCGCCCGACCTGCCGGTCACCGCCCTGGTCAGCTCGGGTTCGGTGCGGGAAGCGCTGCGCGAGCTCGGGGTCCAGCATGCGGTGTCGTCCAACGAGCTCCTCGCCCGCACGCTGGCAACGACGCTGGAAACGCCGCACGCGGGCGACATGGTCGCGCAGCTGGTCGAGTCCGGCCGCGACATCCTGGCGGAGATCGACGCCGATCAGGCGACGATCGGCAAGACGCTCAGCGCGGTCCGTGACGAGCGGCGCGGGGGGACCCGAGGGACCGGGCTGGTACTCGGCCTGGTGCACGCGAACCGGTTCACCCTCGGTATCGGCGAGGATCCGGTGGTCGAGGCCGGAGACCGCCTGCTGATCGCCGAGGCTTCCGGCGGCCGCCGCAAGGGCGCCTAGGCACCTGCCGCCCGGGGCTGGCCCGGGGCTGGCCGGGCCACGCTGGCCGGGACCTTCGCAGAGCTGATCGAGGCCAAGGACGCCGCTGAGGTCTGCCTGCGGCCCGCCGCGGGATCGTCAGGTGCCGACCGGGTGCCAGACCGTCTTGGTCTCCAGGTAGGCGGTCATCCGCTCCAGGCCTGGCACCGGCGCCCAGTCCTGCGCGCCGCGGCGGACGACCCGCTTGAGGTTGTCGGCGGCGGCGACGGCCAGGTCGTCGGCCAGCGGATCCGGCGCGCCGGCCAGGTCTATCGCGTTGACGTCCATATGCGAGGCGAGCCAGGGCGCGATCTCGGCGGTACGCCCGGTGAGCACGTTGACCACGCCGGCGGGCACGTCGGAGGTGGCAAGGACCTCCGACAGCGAGACGGCAGGCAGCGGGAAGCCCTCGCTGGCCAGTGCCACCACCGTGTTGCCTGTCACCAGCGCGGGCGCGACCACGGACACGAAGCCGAGCAGGCTGGAGGCCTGCGGCGCGAGCACCGCCACCACGCCGGTCGGCTCGGGCGTCGAGAAGTTGAAGTAGGGTCCGGCCACCGGGTTGGATGCCCCGCGGACCTGCGCGATCTTGTCGGCCCAGCCGGCGTACCAGACCCACCGGTCGATCGCCGCGTCGACCATGTTCCCGGCCTGCCGCGCGCCAAGGCCCTCGGCCGCGCGCACCTCGGCGGCGAACTGGGCCCGGCGGCCCTCCATGAGCTCGGCGACCCGGTACAGTACCTGGCCCCGGTTGTAGGGGGTCGCCGCCGACCAGCCCGCGAACGCCTTCCGCGCCGCAACGACCGCATCCCTGGCGTCCTTGCGCGAAGCCAGCGCCGCGTTGGCGAGGAACCGGCCCTTGTGGTCGGTGACCACGTAGGACCTTCCGCTTTCTGAGCGGGGGAAGGCCCCGCCGATGTACAGCTTGTACGTCTTCGCCACGGCCAGGCGGGGGGCGTCGGTGTCAGACATCGAGGTAGGCCTCCAGCCCGTGCCTGCCGCCCTCCCGGCCGTAGCCGGATTCCTTGTAGCCGCCGAACGGCGACGTCGGGTCGAACTTGTTGAACGTGTTCGCCCAGACCACCCCGGCCCGCAGCCGGGAGGCCATCCACAAGATCAGCGAGCCCTTCTCGGTCCAGACCCCGGCGGAAAGCCCGTACGGCGTGTTGTTGGCCTTCTCCACCGCCTCGGCCGGAGTCCGGAAGGTCAGCACCGACAGCACCGGGCCGAAGATCTCCTCCCGGGCGATCCGGTGTGCCTGCGACACCCCGGTGAACACCGTCGGCGGGAACCAGAACCCCTTGACCGGCAGCTCGCACGGCGGCGACCAGCGCTGCGCGCCCTCCTCCTCCCCGACCATCGACAGCTCGCGGATCTTGGCCAGCTGGTCGGCGGAGTTGATGGCGCCCACGTCGGTGTTCTTGTCCAGCGGGTCGCCGAGCCGCAGCGTCGCCAGCCGCCGTTGCAGCGACGCCACGACCTGCTCGTAGACGGACTCCTGGACGAGCAGCCGGGAGCCCGCGCAGCACACGTGGCCCTGGTTGAAGAAGATGCCGTTCACGATCCCCTCGACCGCCTGGTCGATGGGCGCGTCCTCGAACACGATGTTGGCGGCCTTGCCGCCCAGCTCGAGGGTGACCTTCTTGCGGGTCGGGGCGCAGGCCCTGGCGATCT
>JASHTQ010000089.1 GCA_030040475.1 Streptosporangiaceae bacterium | reverse complement strand
TTATGCGCGGGTATACGCAGGACAAGGACGCTTACCTCAAACGATTGCGCCGGATCGAGGGCCAGGTGCGCGGCTTGCAGCGCATGGTCGAGGAGGACGTCTACTGCATCGACGTCCTCACCCAGGTCTCCGCGGTGACCCGCGCCCTGCAGGCCGTCGCCCTCGGCCTCGTCGAGGACCACCTCGGCCACTGCGTCGCCCAGGCCATCGAGCAGGGCGGCCCCGAGGCCACCGACAAGGTTAAGGAAGCCTCGGAAGCCATCGCCCGCCTAGTCCGATCTTAAAATCTTTATCCCGAACGAGAGGTGGTATCTCTCCCGCGCCTCCCTCTCGCAGCAGGGTGGCCGATCATAGCTCTGGCGGCTCAAGGACGATCATCCGCGCGTCGTTGAGCCAGTCCTGCAGCGGCTGCGGCTCGGCCCCGGTCAGCTCGCGCACGGTGTCCGTCACGGTGTCAGCGCCGCCGGCCCGGATCCACTCGAACAGCTCCAGCATCCCGTCCGCCCGCCAGCGCGGCAGCCCGCCCGCGAGCATCAGCTCGAGCGCCTTGGGCGGCGCCACATCCGAGTAGTCCACCTCGCGCGCGAACACCGCCGAGACCTGCGCCGCCACGTCCGCGTATCCCAGCGCCTCCGGCCCGGTCAGCACGTACGTCTCGCCCTCGTGCCCCGACCCGGTGAGCACGGCGGCCGCGGCCGCGGCGACGTCGCCGGCCGCCACGAAACCGACCCGGCCCCGGCCGGCGGGCACGGCGATCACCCCTTCCTCCCTGATGGACTCCGCGGCGGTCAGCAGGTTCTCCATGTGCAGGGCGGCGGCCAGGTAGGTCGCGGGCAGGCCGGTGGCGTCCAGGTGCCTGGCGATCTCCCGGTGGCTGACCATGAACCGGACCTCGCACCCGGGGTCCTGGAACCCGTCCGCCGCGATCTTGACCACGTGCGGCCGGTGCCCGGCGGCCACCAGCGCGTCGATGAACACCGTCTCGAGCTCGACCTGCTCCTCGTCCGGCCGGCTGAGCAGGAACACCCGGTCGAAGCCGCGCAGCACGTCGGCCGGCGGCGGGTCGTCGTAGGACCCCACCACGTGCGCGGGCGTCCCCGGCAGGTCCGCGGCCTCCGCCTCCACCCGCACCATCGCGGTCACCTCGGCGCGGGCGTCTGCCAGCGCCTCCAGCACCCGGTAGCCGACCCGCTGGGTCGCGCCGGTCACAAGTATCACGCTGCCTCCAAGGCTCCTGGCGAGCCTACTGCGAAGTTGTTCGCCGCCGACCGCCTATTTTCGTCCCGCCGGTTCGTCGTCACCGCGAAGGGCTCGAAATTCCCAGGAGGTTTGCGATGAGTCTGCCCGATGTCGTGTCCCGTGAGCAGTGGCTGGAGGCAAGGCGCCAGCTGCTGGCGCAGGAGAAGGACCTCACCCGCCGGCAGGACGCGCTGAACGCCGAGCGCCGCCGGCTGCCCATGGTGCGGATCGACAAGCACTACGTCTTCGAGGGCCCGGACGGCGAGGTGACGCTGGCCGACCTGTTCGGCGACCGCCGCCAGCTGGTCATCCAGCACGTGATGTTCGGCCCGGACTGGGAGCAGCCCTGCCCCGGCTGCACCGCCAGCATCAATACCTTCCACCCGTTCATCCTCGACCAGCTCGGCTCCAGGGAGACGGCCTTCGCGTTCACCTCCCGCGCCCCCTACGGCAAGATCGCCGCGAAGGCCGCCGAACGCGGCTGGACCATCCCCTGGTACTCCGCCTACGGCAGCGACTTCAACTACGACTTCGGCGTCTCCCTGGACGCCGAACGCGGCCAGCTCGAGTACAACTACCGCCCGGAGCCCGACGCCGTCGGCGGCGAGGTGTCCACCGAGCTCCCCGGCTACAGCTGCTTCCTGCGCGACGGCGACGACATCTACCACACCTACTCCGCCTACGCCCGCGGCACCGAGGCCACCGTCGCCGCCTACGTCTTCCTCGACTGGACCGCCCTGGGCCGCCAGGAAGACTGGGAAGAGCCCAAGGACCGCTCCGCCGCCACCCGAGGCGGCGACCCCACCTTCACCAGCTGACCCGCTAGGCGCCGGTCGCCCAGTACTGTTGCATCCTGGCGATGGCCTGGTCCCTGCTCATGGCCGCGACCTCGGCCTCGCTGAGCCGGACGCGTGTAAGGAGCAGGTGGACCAAGTCGGCGGGGAGCGCTTCGGCAGGCGGTTCGGGCGTGCCTCGGTCGGGCCTTATGCCTTCCTGGACGCACGCCCAGAACGCGGCCTGGTCCACGTCGAGCTGATCGCGCAGGATATGGCTCCAGATGTCCGGGCCGTAGGCATCCCGGTTCACCGGGTGCGAGATCCGCGTCCGCAAGACCCTTCCGTCATGGAGGTATAGCTCGTAGATGACGTGATGCGTGCCGGTCTTTCCCCGCGCGCTCCGGACCAGTTGCCACCCCTCGGTCTTGCAGAACGCCTCGTGGGCTTGGCGGGTCGGCGTCGGCCAGGTCACCGTGCAGGTCCGGCCAGCCATTCGCGCAACTGGTCGTCACTACTCAGGCTGATCAGCTGGACCAGCCCCCAGTTGTCGCGATGGTTGGCTGCGTGTAGCAAGTGGTTCTGCCAGTCTTCGGCATATTCGCGCAGCGCGTCGATCATCTCGTCCATCGCCTCGTCGAAGGTGGCACCGTCGGCGGCAACCGGCAGACCGGGAATGAACACCGACCAGCCGCCCGCCTCCTGAATCACCTGAGTCCGCGATCGCACCACCGAGCCGAGGAAATTCCGCAGGCGCTCAGCATCAAGGACAGCCGTCGTGGCCGAGTCCCGACGAACGGTTGCTACCTGCCCGCTCTCGGCTGCATCGAGCAGGTTCTTGAGGTTGTTACGCGCGTCCGTGTAACTGTCGTAGTGCACCCCAGCCATCGCGGCGACCTTCCGTTCCAACCTGACCCAAGCCAAGTATAGAGCCACGAGTACGTCAAGTACGTAACGTACTCGTATCCTTGGCATCCGCGAGAGTAAGGGACCAAAGGCCGGCGCGGATGGTGCGCAATGCGAGCAGGGTCTCGGCGGCCGCGGCAAGGAGTCAACGCGGATCGGTCCTGCTCTTTTGGCTCACGTTCATGAGCCTCACCTCGGCGCGTGACGCTAGCCTGCGGAAGGTCCGGCGGATCGAATCAGAGGAACGAGGGTTGCTCGAGGATTTCGGCGGTCGGCTGTTCCAGGCTGTCTTCTCCGGGACAATCCGTGATTGCCTGGAGCGCAGCCGCCTGATAACGGAAAACAGGGACGCCGGTTTGCGGATCCGGCTGCGGCTGCCTGGTTCCCTGGCCAGTATCCCGTGGGAATACCTGCACGAGACGGGTTACGGATTCCTTGCCCTATCGCCTGAGACTGCGCTGGTTCGCTACGTGGAGATGCCCGTTCCAGTACGGCCGTTCCCGATCAGCCCTCCGCTGCGGATCCTGGCGATGATCTCCACGCCTATGGACGCCCAGGGCCTTGCGGCTGAGGAGGAATGGAGCAAGCTCACCAGTGCACTCGACGGCCTCATCCATGAAGGCTTGGTCGAGGTGGACCGGCTCGAGGCTGGCACTTTGGCGGGGCTGCAGCGACCACTGCGCCTACGCGAATATCACGTCTTGCACTTCATTGGACATGGCCACTACGACGAGGACGCCCAGGACGGGGCGCTTGCACTCGAAGGCGCCGACGGTAAGACTCGGCTGGTAACCGGCCGCGATCTCGGGCTGATGATCCGCGGCCACCGCGCCCTTCGACTGGTCGTCCTGAACGCCTGTGAGGGCGCCCGCAGCGCCCGTGACGATCCTTTTAGCGGAGTGGCTCAGGCACTCGTGCGCCAGGGCATCCCCTCAGTAATCGCTATGCAGTTCGAGATCTCCGATCCGGCCGCCCTTGCCTTCAGCCAGTCCTTCTACCAGGCCATCTCGGATGGCCTGCCGGTCGATATGGCGACGCTCGAAGCACGGCGCGCGATGTTCGCCGAGGGAAACGAGGTCGAGTGGGCCACACCCGTGCTCTACCTGCGCTCGCCGGATGGCCGGATCTTCAGCCGTGCTCGGGAGCAGGCCGATCAGGGTACCCGCGAGCATGCCGATCAGCGTGCCCGTGAGGAAGCCATATCCGAGCCTGTGTCAGAGCCGGGAGTTCTCCTGCTCGCTCGCAGCCTGACCGGCCACAAGGGCTGGCGCAGTAAAGCTGTAAACGGTGTAGCCTTCAGCCCGGACGGGCGGCTCCTGGCCAGCTGCGGCGACGACAAGACGGTACGGCTGTGGGACCCGGCCACCGGCCAGCTCCAGCGTACTCTGCCCGGCTACCTGGCCGAGGTGGCGTTCAGCCCGGAAGGGCGGCTACTGGCTAGCAGCGGCCTCAGCAAGAAGGTATGGCTGTGGGACCTTGCTCTTCTCGGTAGGTAGCCGGCCGGGCTTAAACGGCAGGCCAAGGCTGATGAGACCTTATCCAGGCTCACGCCAGTTCGAGCAGCAGCCCGGTCAGCTCCTCGGGCCGGT
>JASHTQ010000692.1 GCA_030040475.1 Streptosporangiaceae bacterium | reverse complement strand
CGGTAGCGGCGGCCTCGGCACCAGCGGCGGGGGCGCCGACGGTGGGGGCGGCGGCGGCGGCTACTACGGCGGCGGTGGCGGCGGTGGTGGCGGCGGCAGCAGCAGCGACGGAGACAACATCCGCAGCAACAGCCGCGGCGGCGGCCAAGGCGGCAACGTCGGCGCGGGTGGCGGCGGCGGTGGCGGCGGGTCGGATTACACCGGCGCGGCCACTAGCGTCACCGTCACCGACGGCTACCAGTCGGGGAACGGCCAGGTGACGATCAGCTTCACGGGGCCGGTGATCACCTCCCTGCGACCAGATAGCGGCCCGGCCTACGGGGACACCCCCGTGGTCATCACCGGGACCGGCCTGTCCTGCGCGGCTGGTGCGCGGGATTGCCTGGTGACGGTGACATTCGGCGGGCACCAGGGGGTGGTGATACTGGCGAAGGCGACCGAGATCGAGGTGGTGTCCCCGGCGGGGTCCGGGACGGTGACGGTGACGGTGACCGTGGGCGGGGTGTCCAGCCAGGCCACGTCGGCCGACCGGTTCACCTATGTCAGTCCCCTCTTTTTCGTGCTCCACGGCTTGCGGCCGTAGGCCGCCCCACTTGGCTGACGGTGGCTAGTTGCTGGCCTGCGGCGTTACGGGAGGCTTCGGGCTGCGGCTGGCCTGGGCCGGGGATGAAATACCGGCCTGAGCGGCTGAGGCAGAGATTGTTATCTAAGCGGTACCTGTGCCATCCGAGGTGAAATGCCCTGATCGGATCCGCCCAGATACCTGCAAGCAGGCACGCGGAGGGCGGAACCGGGACTGCCGCTGCGCGAGGCGGCCGAGGCCAGCGGCTATACGCGGGACGCGCTGGCATCGCTGGTCCGGGACCTGCGGGCCGGGAAGCTGACGTTGTTCGCGCCGCCGGGAACTCCCGGCCGTAAGACCGCGCCGAAGGCGGGCGCCGCCCGCGGCCGGGTCATCGAACTGCGGCGTGAGGGCCTGTCGGTCTATGAGATCAGCACCCGGCTCGGCCAGGAGGGCACCCCGCTGGGCCGCACCGCGGCCCAGCGGCATCCTGCACGAGGAGGGGTTCGGCCGGCTGCTGCGCGGCGCGGCGCCGCAGGCCAGCACGAGCCCGGCCACCTCGGGCCGGGATACCCGGCTGCCCGCCGCGAGCGTGATCGGCTTCGCCGCCGTGCCAGCCCGGGCCCATACCGCCATGGCCGGGCTGCCGCTGGCCGTTCCCGACCTGGTCGCCCTCGACCTGCCCGCCCTGGTGGCCGCGGCCGGCTACCCGGGCACGTCGGTCACCACCCGGGCCATCCTCGGCGAGCTGGATGCCCGCGGCGTCAAGTTCGCCACCCTGCGCATGCGCTCCGCCTCCCTGATGCGCCACATCAACGGCCTGACCAGCAGCGACTACAAGACCGTTCCGCTGAGCCGGCCCGGACCCCACAACCGGCCCAAGGTCCACGAAGACCCAGCGGTCACGCTGACCAGCTACCCCGGGACCGTCCGCCAGCTCGTCGTCACCGGCCTGGGCCGTGACGCCCCCGCCGTCATCAACGCCAACGACACCGCCATCAACGCCAAGGCGCTGATCGAGCGCTACGCCCGCCGGATGACCATCGGGCAACGACTGGCCGAGATCATCGGCGCCTTCTGCACCGGCGCCCTGTCCAGCGCCGTCAACCTCAACGTCGACCTCGATGTCGTGCTCTGCGTCCTGGCCCAGGCCCTCACCGCCGCCTTCCGGCTCCGCCTGCCCGGCAACTACGCCCACGCCACCCCCGGCACCCTCCAGCGCCGCTTCCTCGACCCCCCCGGCGAGATCATCAACACCGGCGACGGCATCACCGTCAAGATCAACCGCCGCGCCTACTCACCCGTCCTGCGCCACGCCCCCCTCCCCGGCGACACCACCGTCCCATGGTGGGGCGGACGCCAGCTCCGCTTCCAGTTCGCCTGACCCAGGGGTCAAAGTACCGGTGCGGAAATCCGCGCTAGCGGCCCGAGCCTGCCGCGGCGATGAGTTCCAGGATGCGGGCGGGCGGCAGGTGCTGCTCGTAGATGCGGACGCCGAACGGGGACAGGGCGTCCTCGATGGCGTTGACGATGGTGGGCGGGGCGACGATCATGCCGCCCTCGCCCACCCCGCGGAAGTTGACGTCGGCGTCGAGCGGCACTGTCTCCAGGTGCTCGATCTCGATGCGCGGGACGTCGCAGGCGGTCGGCATCAGGTAGTCCATGAACGTGGCCGACTGGAAGTTGCCGTCCTCGCTGTACGCCGACCGCTCCAGCAGCACCGCGCCGATGCCCTGGGCGACGCCGCCCCGGATCTGGCCCTCGACGACGGCCGGGTTGATGAGCGCGCCGCAGTCCTCGACGGCGATGTACCGCTCGACCTTCACGATGCCGGTCTCGACGTCGACGTCCACGATCGCGCAGTGAGTGCCGCCGGACCAGCCGCCCTCGCCGCCGTCGTAGGTGGCCTCGACCTCGAATCCGGTGTCGGAGTCGGCACCGGACTCCCCGGACGCCGCCCGCCGCGCGACCTCGCTGACGGCAATGGCGCTGGCCGGGTCGCCGCGCACCCAGACCTCGCCGTCGGTGATCAGCAGGTCCTGGGCGCTGACCTCCATCATGTCCGCCGCGAAATCGAGCACCTTGGCCTTGAGCTGCCGGGCGCCGTGCAGCGCCACGCCGCCGGTCATGGTGGCCGACCGGCTGCCGCCCGTCAGCCCGAACGGGACGACGGCGCTGTCGCCGACCACGACGCGGACCTGCTCGAACGGGACGCCGAACTCGTCGGCGGCGATCTGGGCCAGCGTCGTCTGGTGGCTCTGGCCGTGCGGCATCTGCCCAGTGAACAGCACGACGATGCCGTCCTCCTCCAGCCGCAGGCGCATGGACTCCATGCCGAGCCCGCCCTCGGGCCCGCGCGGGCCCGGGGCGGCCTCGATGAACGTCGCCATCCCGATGCCGAGGTAGCGGCCCTGCTCCCGGGCCTGCGCCTGTCGGCGCCGGAACGCGGGATAGTCCGCGAGCGCGGCGACCCGCTCCAGTGACTCCCGTGTGGTGACTCCCGCCAGCGGTCGGCCGGTGATCATCATGGCCGGCGGGTCGGTCCGTGGGGCGACGTTACGCAGCCGGATCTCGAGCGGGTCCAGGCCGAGGTCCTTCGCGATGACGTCCAGGATGCGTTCCCTGATGAACGTCTCGGACGCCCAAGGTCCCCGGTAGGCGACGTAGGTTGCCTTGTTCGTGATCGCCCCGGTCGACTCGAAACCCAGGGCCGCGAGCTTGTACGGGCCGGGCAGCATCCCCTCCACGATGGCCGGGACGAGCCCGCCCATGCCGGGGTAGGCCCCGGTGTCGATGACCATCTGCACGTCCAGCCCGAGCAGGTCGCCGTCGTTGCTGATCGCGGCGCGGACGTCGAAGCTCTCCTCGCGTGCCTGCCCGGACACGGTGAGGTTCTCGCCCCGGTCCTCCACCCACTTGACCGGCCGGCCGACGTGACGCGAGGCGGCGGCCACCGCCTGCTCTTCGCGCGACGCGCCGATCTTCAGACCGAACGAGCCGCCGATGTCGCCTGCCAGCACCCGCACCTTGTCCGCGTCCATGCCCAGGCGGGTGGCGATGCCGTTCCTGGTGATGTGCACGCTCTGCGTTGCCGCGTGGACCGTCATCAGATCGAGGTCGGCGTCGTAGCTCGCGATGCAGCCGCGCCCCTCCATCGGCACGTTCTGGTGCCGGTGCACGTCGATGTGGAAGTCCATGACGCGATCGGCGGCCGCGAACGTCCCGGCCACGTCGCCGAACTCGTTCCGCGAGTGCGCCCGGGAGACGTTGTTGCCCAGGTTCGCGAACAGCGGCGGGCTGCCCGGGTCGAGCGCGAAGGCGGCGCTCATCACCGGGGGCAGGTCCTCGTACTCGACCTCGACCAGCTCGCAGCCGTCCTCGGCGAGGTAACGGCTCTCCGCGACGACGATCGCGACCGGATCGCCGACCAGCCGCACCTTGTCCGTCGCCAGCAGGGTGAACTCCGGCATCGGCCCACCGCCGCCGAACATGGCCAGCAGCGGATCGGGCGCCGGGACCGTGATCGCGTCCAGGTCCGCCCCGGTGAGCACCGCGACCACCCCGGGCAGCTCCCGCGCCGCCGAGGCATCGACCGAGAGCACCCGGGCGTGCGCCAGCGGCGAGCGCACGAACGCGGCGTGCAGCATCCCCGGCAGCTTGATGTCATCGACGTACCGGCCCCGGCCGGTGAGGATCCGCGGGTCCTCCGAGCGCTTGATGCTGGCGCCGGTGTAGCGCTCAGCCGCGATTGCCGTCATGATCGCTCCCTCGCCAAGCCGTCCCGGCTGCGTTCGGCGGCCAGCAGGACGCCGTCGATGATGCTCTGGTAGCCGGTGCACCGGCAGATGTTGCCGGACAGCGCCTCGCGGATCTGCTGCTCGTCGGCGTCGGGATGGTCGCCGAGGAACGCGGTGGCCTGCATGACGAACCCGGGCGTGCAGAAGCCGCACTGGAAGCTGTGCGAATCCCACATCGCCTGCTGCAGGGTGCCCATCTCGCCGTCGGCGGCGAGCCCCTCGATCGTCGTCACCTCGGTGCCCGCCGCCTGGACCGCCAGCATCAGGCACGAGCGGACCGCCCGGCCGTCGACGATGACCGTGCACGCGCCGCAGACCCCGTGCTCGCAGCCGACGTGGGTGCCGGTCAGGTCGAGGTCGTCCCGCAGGAAATCGGCCAGCGTCTTGCGCACCTCCGGCGAGCCCGTCCGCGTCGCGCCGTTGACCCTCAGCGTGATGTCCGCCATCGGTTACTCCCTCTCGCCGGCGTTGTCCGCGGCCGCTCGCAGGCCCCGGCGCACCACGGCGGCCGCGACCGCCTTCCGGTACCCCGCCGACCCGTGCAGGTCGTCCGGCGGGTCGACGTCCTCGATGGCGCGCCGGGCCGCCTCGTCGAACAGTTCCGCCGACGGCCGCTGGCCGGCCAGCAGGTCCTCCGCGGCGGCGGCCCGGACCGGGACGTCGGAAAGGCCGGCGAACGCCAGCCGGGCATCGCTGATCACCCCGCCGGACAGCACCAGCGACGTCGCCAGGCCGACGATGGCGAAGTCACCGTGGCGCCGGGCGACCTCCTGGAAGCTGACCCCGGTGCCCGGGCGGGCGGCCGGGAACCGCACCTCCACCAGGAGCTCGTCGGGCTGGCGGGCCGTCATCAGGTAACCCTCGAACCACTCCGCCGCCGGGATCACCCGCGTCCCGGCCGGGCCGCGGACCACGAACTCGGCATCGAGCGCCCTGGCCACGGCCGGCAACTCGGCGGCCGGGTCGGCATGCGCCAGGCTACCTCCGATCGTGCCGCGGCTGCGGATCGCCTCATGGCCGATCAACGGCAGCGCGGCCGCCAGCAGCGGCACCGCGTCGGCGACGGCCTTGGATTCCTCGGCGATGTACTCCCGTGTCGTGGCGCCGATCGTCACCTGGCCGTCCGCGGCCGACACCCCGGACAGCTCGGCGATGCCGTTGATGTCGATGAGCACGTCGGGCCGGGCCAGCCGCAGCGCCAGCAGCGGTATCAGGCTCTGCCCGCCGGCCAGCACGCTCGCCTCGTCGGCCCGCTCAGCCAGCAGGCCGACAGCTTCGGCAACGGTCGTCGGCGCCTCGTACTCAACGGGAGGCAATTTCATCGGCGCGGCCCTTCGATCGGGAGCAGTCATTCCCTAGCCGGCTAAGGCTCTCTAGTTACCCTAACAACCGCCGAGGAGTGCAGGTGGCGGGCCAGTGCTGACCAGTTGGCCGCGCCGCATCGGCAGCGCGATAACCTCGCCTGCGCGGTTCTCCGCTACGGCAGCATGCCCGCTACGGCAGCATGCCCGCTACGGCAGGATGGCGTACGGCTTCCAGGTGTAGGAGGAGCCGCCCCACGACGTGGTAGAGGACTCGCCGCGCAGCTGCGCACCGGTGCCGTGCGGGCTGACGTACAGGCCGGTGGCCACGTTCTTCAGCGCGCCATCCGACTGCCGGATGAACTGCTGCCACCGACTGGAGCTGCAGTGCACGAGGATCAGGCCGTCGCGCAGCGAATCAGACGGCGAGCCGCCGCCGGGATCCGATACGCAAAGCCCGGACCCCTTACCGTCGGGCGCGTACTCGATCTGGTACGCACCAGGATGAGTGCCCTTGTTGATGATGAAGTGCGTCCCCGCGTCGGACTTGGTTGCCGTCCATCCGACGATTTTCGCCCCCGGGTGGTCCTCCTGCCGGTACACATCGAACCCGTTGCCGAACTGGTTGACATAGTTACCGTAGGTGGTGTCGGTGATGGGGTTCGCGCTGACGGTGAGGGTAAACGTGCCCTTCAGCACGGCACCATAGGGGGTCTTCGCGGTAACCACGACCCCGGAGTAGGTGCCGGGAGCGGCGGTCATCCCGGAGTAAGTCAGCGTGGGCTCCCCCGAGGAGGTCAGCCCCGCCGGCAGGTTCGACTCGGAGAAATCGACTGCGTTAAGTGACTCGTCTGGCGCGTCGCTCTGAGCGCTGAACTCCACGGTGTTATCGCTGTTCGTATCGGCCAGGACGGTCAGAGTCTCCGTAACGGGGCTACCGGTGAATCCGATGGTGTTGTGCCCGAGGAGGCACGTGAGGGTGAGCACTTCGGTGTTCCCGCGGCTATCGGTGGCAACGACATCAAGGTCGCTCATGCCCGTTGTCGTGCCCGAATAGCTCATCGTTGCCGACCCGGACCCCGTGTTGGTCACGGTAACGCCGCTGAACGGGCGGTACTGCGACCAGGTGACGCCGGTCCCGGACAGTTCGATGACCCCGCTGCCGTTGTTGCCGGCCTTAAGAGCGCTGCCGCCGAACGTCTCATCGGTCACCGCGGTAGCGGACAGCGCCGTATCCTGCCAAGACTGGGCGGCCCTCGCGGGGAGCGATATCGCGACCGCCGTGAAGGTTGTCCCGAGCAGCACGAGGACTCCTGCTAGCCCGATTGTTCCGCTGAGATTCTTCCGCATGCCGGCACCGCATTTCGTATCCGGTCTTTTTAGGCCTCGCCTAGCTTGCCATCTCGCGCCGTTCTTCATGACGGAATTCGCGGATGTCACATCGGTGGGGTTTGGCGGGTCTTAAGGGTGTAACCGAGAACAGGACGGCAAGGAGAGATCACGATGAACGCACGCCTTGACTACGGCAGCTCGGAGCTCCTGCAGAAGTTCGTCAAGCACCTGGTCGCGGCGTCGGCCGTGACGCAGCACGCGGGGCTGCCGCCCGCGACCGCCAACCTGGTGCTGATCCGGGCCAGCCAGATCAACGGCTGCTCGGGCTGCCTCGACATGCACACCAAGGACGCCGAGTACGCCGGGGAGACCTCGGTGCGGCTCAACCTGGTGGCGGCGTGGCGGGAGGCGAAGGTCTTCACCGACGCCGAGCGCGCCGCGCTCGAGCTCACCGAGCAGGGCACCCGCATCGCCGACGGGGCCGGCGGCGTCACCGACGAGGCCTGGGCGAACGCGGCCAAGTTCTACGACACCGACCAGCTCGCCGCGCTGGTGTGCACGATCGGCCTGATCAACACGTTCAACCGGATGAACGTCATCAGCCGGCAAGAAGGCGGCGACTACAAGCCCGGCCAGTGGGGCTGACAGCCAGAATCGTCAACGTCGGCCGCCGGCGTCCGCACCAGCCTGGTCCGGGAAGGCGAGCGCGGGCGGGAAGCGACGGTTCGCTTGGCTAAATGCCTTATGGTCCATAATGAGTCGTGGCAGATGGAGGCTGGCCTCGCGCTCAGGCACCAGTAGTCTTCGTCGGGCGGGGCCAAGAGCTGGATCGCCTGGATCGACTCGTCGAGGCTGCTTCGGCCGGTCATGGCCAGGTGGTGGTGCTCACGGGCGAGGCGGGCATCGGAAAGACCCGCCTGGCAGCCGAGCTGCTGGCCAGGTGCACCGCCAGGGGGTTCGTCTCCTTCGCCGGGGCGGGCGACGAGGTGGACAGGCACCGGCCCTTCGGCGTGGTGGTGGACGCGCTCGGAGCGCACGGGGCCTCCGGCGACGTCCGGGATGAGGTGGCCAGGCTGCTGGCGGGGCCAGCCCTGGCCCCGCCGGAGGACGCGGGGACGCCGGGCTGGCAGGCCCGGATCGCCGACCTGCTCGCCGGGCGGGTGCTGCAGGCGTGTCGGCGCGCCCCGGTCGTGATCGTCCTGGACGACCTGCAGTGGGCCGATGAGGCGTCGCTGGTAGTCGCAAGCCACCTCGCCCGCCAGGCGGTCTCGGAGCCCCTGCTCGTGGTGTGTGCCCACCGACCGTATCCGGTGTCCCCGGCCCTGCGGGTACTGCTTGCGTCCCTGGATTACCGGGGTGCGCATCGCCTTGCCCTGGACGGGCTCTCCGAGGGCGAGGTCGCCGAGCTGGCCGCAGGGTTGGCCGGCGCTCCTCCCGGGGCCAGCCTCGGCGCGGTCTTGGGCAAGGCGGCGGGCAACCCGTTCTATGTCGCCGTGCTGGTCTCTTGCCTGCTGGCCGACGCGGGCGCCGGGGTGTCGGAGGAGGGACTGGCCGAGGTGGCCGACGCCGGGCCGCCGGCCTCGGTGGGCGTCACCATCCTGGAGTCGCTGCGCTTTCTCCCCGAGGCCACCCTGGAGGTCCTCGCTGCCGCCTCGGTGGTCGGCCGGGGATTCTCGGTGCCGGAGGTGGTCCTGGTCCGTCCCACCGCCGTGCCTGATGTCGCCGCGGCCCTTACCCCGGCCCAGCGGGCCGGGGTGGTGGTCTCCGACGCCGACCGGCTCTTGTTCCGCCATGACCTGATCCGCGAGGCGATCTACCAGGACATGGCCCCGGCGGTCCGCAAGGCCCTGCACCGCCATCTGGCCTCCGGCCTGGCCGCGGCGGGGGCAGCGGCCGAGCGGGTGGCCGCCCAGGTTATGCTGGGCGCGGACCCCGGTGACCAGGAGGCCGTCTCCTGGCTGCGCCGGGCGGCGGGGGAGGCGGCGGCCACCGCCCCGGGGATCGCCGCCGAGCTGCTGGGCAGGGCGCTGGTCCTCGCCGAGGGGTCTCCCGCCCTGCGCCGAGAGGTCCTCGGCGATCTGGTCCGCCCGCTGCTGTGGGCCGGGCAGGCCAGGGCGGCCGAGGAGATATGCGCCGAGGGGCTCGGGCTTCCCGATCCGGGCCCGGCGGAGGCGCTGTTCTGGGCGGGCCTGGCCGATGCCCGCCTGCTCCAGG
>JASHTQ010000691.1 GCA_030040475.1 Streptosporangiaceae bacterium | reverse complement strand
TGCCGCACAGGCCGCGGCCGGGGAAGGAGGGCCTCTCGCCGGCCAGGAACGCCTTCAGGTCCATGCCCGCGGAGAACGTGCCGCCGGCCCCGGTCAGCACGCCGACGCTCAGCCCGGGATCGGCGTCCAGCTCGTCGGCGGCGTCGCGGATGCCGACCGCGACGGCCCCGTTCAGGGCGTTCCGGGCCTGCGGCCGGTTGATGATGATGACCTGCACCGCGCCGCGCCGCTCGACCAGCACCTCGTCGCCCATCACGCCTCCCTCAGATTTCCAGAGACCAATTATCCCGAACGGGGGTGGTGCGACCGTCACCGAGGTACCGGCGGCCGGGGCCGTCATTGGCGCCGCGGCATGGGGTGCGTGGGGCACAGGCCCCGTGTATCGGGGCCGGGGGGACACGTGCCCCGATCCCGCGTTCCGCGCCGGGGGGAACGCGCGGGCCGGGCTGGCAGCGGGGCTTGGCGTGACCGGGGCCGCGCGGGAGGCGTTTAATCGGTACTACATCGTCCGCGCCACCTGGGAGCACCATGGCCGAGCCGCCCCCCGACGAGCTGAGTCCGCTCGATTACCTGCTGCACCGCGGCGAGGCTAGGCCGCAGACGCGTTCGGCGTTCCTCGGCGTGGAGATCCTGGACCGGCCGGCCGACTGGGGACGGCTGCGCGAGGCGATGGACCGGGCCAGCCGGGTGGTCATCAGGATGCGGCAGAAGGTGGTGGTCCCGTCCGTCCCCGTTACCCCCGCGCGGTGGGTCGTCGACCCCGACTTCGACCTGGACTACCACCTGCGCCGGGTGGCGCTGCCCGGGCCCGGCACGCTGCGCCAACTGCTCGACCTGGCCGAGGTCGTGCTGGCCTCGCCGCTCGACCTGGAGCGCGCGCTGTGGGAGGTGGTGTACGTGGAGGGGCTTGACGGCGGCCGGGCGGCGCTGCTGAGCAAGTTCAGCCATGCGATCACCGACGGGGTCGGCGGGATCGAGCTGTTCTTGCAGGTCTACGACACCGAACGGGACGCGCCGCCGCGGCCGATGCCGCCGTTGCCGATCCCGCGCGACGTGACCGGCGACGACCTGGTGCGGCGCGGCCTGGAGCGGCTGCCCGTTACGGCCTTGTCCGCAGGCCGTTCTTTTGTCTCCGAGGCGGTCGGCTCGGCCGGGCGGCTGGTGCGGCGGCCGGCCGCGACGGTCGCGGAGGCGGTCTCGTTCGCCGAATCGGCGCGGCGGGTGCTCGGGCCGCCGCCCGCGGAGCCGTCGCCGCTGCTGCGCCGGCGCAGCCTGACCGCAAGGACGCACGTGCTCGAGGTGCCGCTCGCGGACCTGCGCGCGGCGGCCAAGTCGGTCGGGGCCTCGGTCAACGACGCCTACCTTGCCGCGCTGTGCGGCGGGCTGCGCCGCTACCACGAGACGCTCGGGGTGCCGGTCGACGCGCTGCCGCTGGCCCTTCCGGTCAGCCTGCGCACCGCCGACGACCCGGCGGCGGGCAACAGGTTCGCGGGCGTCACCATCGCCGCGCCGGTCGGCGAGCCGGACCCCGCGCAGCGGATGCGGCTGATCCGCGAGCAGGTGATCGCGGGCCGCAACGAGCCGGCCATCGACCTGATCGGCAGGCTCGCGCCGGTGCTGAGCCTGCTGCCGGACCCGGCGCTGCTGGCGATCACCGACCGGATCACGCCGCCGGACGTGCAGGCCTCGAACGTGCCCGGGTACACGCAGGAGACGTTCCTCGCCGGGGCGCGGGTGGACCGGCAGTACGGGATGGGGCCGCTGCCGCGGGTGGCGATGATGGCGGTGCTGATCTCCCGGGCGGGCATCTGCACGCTGACCGTGCGCTACGACACGCTGTCCTTCGCCGTGCCCGACGAGCTGGAGAAATCGCTGCAGCTCGGGCTCGACGAGGTGATCGAGCTCGGGCGGTCGGGGTCATGACCGTCTTCGACGGCACCGGTCTCGGCGGTGCGGCCCGGCTGCCCGGGACGGTCGCGGAGGTGGAGGCGAGCCCGGCGGGGCCGTCGATCGGCGCGTTCTTCGACCTGGATCGGACGCTGGTGGCCGGTTTCACGGTCACCACGGTGACCAGGGACCGGCTGCGCCGCGGGCAGGTCGGGGCGGCGGAGTTCCTGCGGATGATGCAGCTCGCGGTGGAGTACCGGCTCGGCCGGCACGAGTTCGAGGAGCTGATCGCGGGCGCGGCGCGGTCGGCGCGGGGGCGGCTGGCCGAGGACATCGAGGAGATGGGCGAGCGGATCTTCGCCCAGTCGATCAGGGACATGATCTACCCGGAGATGCGCGAGCTCGTCCGCGCCCACCAGGCGCGCGGGCACACCGTGGTGCTGAGCTCCTCGGCGCTGACCCTGCAGGCGCTGCCGGTGGCCCGCTATCTCGGCATCGAGCACGTGCTGTGCAACAGGTTCGTGGTGGACCCCGACGGGCTGCTGACCGGCGACCTGGTGCGCCCGGTCATCTGGGGCGGCACGAAGGCCACCAGCGTGCAGAAGTTCGCCGCCGACCATTCGGTCTCGCTGCCTGACAGCTACTTCTACGCCGACGGCGACGAGGACATCGGCCTGATGTACCTGGTCGGCAACCCGCGGCCGACCAACCCGGGACCCGAGCTGTCGAAGATCGCGGCCAGGCGCGGCTGGCCGGTGCGGCGGCTGGCCAGCCGGGGCGGGGACGGCCCGCTGGCCCAGGCCCGCCTGCTGGCCAGCGTGGGCTCGCTCGGCCCGTTCGCCGCCGGCGCGCTCGGCATCGGCCTGCTGACCCGCAGCAAGCGCACCGGGGTCAACTTCCTGACCAGGTTCTGGCCGGAGACGCTGCTGGCGCTGAACGGGGTCCGGCTTCGCGTTATCGGCGAGTCGAACCTGACCGCGCGGCGGCCGGCCGTCTTCCTGTTCAACCACCGCAACAACTTCGACGTGTTCATGGTCGCCGCGCTTGTCAAGGACAACTGGACCGGCGTGGCCAAGATCGAGCTCGAGCGGAACCCGCTGGTCGGCCCGCTCGGGAAGCTGATGGACGCGGCGTTCGTCGATCGTTCGGACAGCTCGGCGGCGGTGGCGGCGCTGGCCGGGGTGCAGGAGGCGGCGGGCAAGGGGCTGTCGATCGTCATCGCCCCGGAAGGGACCCGGATGGACAGCCCGGGCACGGTCGGGCCGTTCAAGAAGGGCGCCTTCCGGATCGCGATGGCCAGCGGGCTGCCCGTCGTGCCGATCGTGATCAGGAACTCCGACTCGGTGGCGGGGCGCAACTCCTACCGGCTCAACCCGGGCACGGTCGACATCGCCGTGCTGCCGCCCGTCGACGTCGCCTCCTGGACCCTTGCCGACCTGCCCGAGCGGATAGGGCAGGTCCGGGAGCTGTACGTGCAGACGCTGGCGCACTGGCCCGCCGCGGGTCTTGACGGGCACGCCGGGGCGCCGTCGTGACCGCCGACGCCGACGCCGACGCCGGCCTGGCCGGGCTGCTGGCCGACGGCGCGGCCACGGTGCTGCTGGCGCAGGCGGGCACGGAGACGGAGGCGGGACTGATCCGCGAGCGGGTCGCCGCGGCCGGCGGGAAGGACGTGCCGGTGGTCCGCCTCGGCACCGAGCCGATCCCCGGTTCGGTGCTCGACGGCGAGCCGGACGTGCGGCTGGTGCCGGTGCGGGTGGCCTGGCTGCCCGAGGAGCGCGGCGGGCGGCGGGCGGCCCGGATGGCGGACCTGCTGCCGGGGCATGACCCGTACCAGCCGAGCGAGGGCCGGGAGCGGCGGATCCTCGCCCGCGCGCCCGGCCGCGCCAGGGTGCTGACCGGCGAGCCCGCGACGGTCGGCTCGCTGCGGCAGCGCTGGCTGGAGGCGACGGGCGGCGAGCAGGACGCGGCGGACTTCGCCGGCTACGTGGCCAGGCGCGCCGCGCTCGCGCTCGACCGGGCCGAGTACCGGCTGCGCGGCCCCAGGTACAAGACGCCGAGCCTGGTCAAGGAGGAGATCCTCGCCTCGCGCAGGTTCCGTTCCGGGCTGCGGG
>JASHTQ010000088.1 GCA_030040475.1 Streptosporangiaceae bacterium | reverse complement strand
CCACCCCGTCCGCCGCCGAGCCGAGCGCCTTGGCCAGCGCCTGCGCCTCGACCACGTCGCCCTCGGGGGTGGAGGTGGCGTGCGCGTTCACGTGCACCAGCTGGGCCGGGTCGATGCCGGCGTCGGCCACCGCGCGGGTGATCGCCGCGATCACGCCGGCCCCGTCCGGGGCCGGGTGCGCGATGTGGTAGGCGTCGCTGGAATATCCCGCGCCCGCCGCGACGGCGTGCACGACCGCGCCCCGCCGCCGTGCGTGCGATAGCGACTCGAGCACGAGCACGCCGGCGCCCTCGCCGAGCACGAACCCGTCCCTGGCCTTGTCCCACGGGCGCGATGCCCGCTCGGGCTCGTCGTTCCGGGTTGACATGGCGCCCATAACCGCGAACGCGCCGATGTTGAGCGGCATGATCGCCGCCTCGGTGCCGCCGGCCAGCACCACGTCGGCCCGGCCGTAGCGGATCATGTCGATGCCGTACCCGATCGCCTCCGCGCCGGAGGCGCAGGCGCTGACCACAGCGTGCGCGCCCGCACGCGCGCCGATTTCCATGCTGATCCAGCCGGCCGCCCCGTTCGGCATCAGCATCGGCACCGTGTACGGCGAGATGCGCCGCCAGCCCTTCTCCCTGAGCGCGTCGTACGCGGTCAGGGTGGACCCGATGCCGCCGATGCCGGTGGTGACCGCCACGCCGACCCGCTCGGGGTCGGCCTGCGGCAAGCCGGCGTCGGCCCATGCCTCGCGCGCCGCGACCAGCGCCAGTTGCTCGCAGCGGTCCATCCGGCGTGCCTGCACGCGGCCCACGACCTCAGCGGGGTCGACGGCCGCCGGCGCGGCGATCCGCACCGGCAGGTCCGCCGCCCACGGCTGCGTGATCGTCGTGACGCCGCTGCGCCCGGCGAGCATCGCCGCCCAGGTCGACGCGACGTCCCCGCCGAGCGGGGTGGTCGCGCCGAGCCCGGTGACGACGACGGGTTCACGCTCTGCTGTCACGCCGAACCCTCCGAGTTCTTGGCCACGTAGTTCACCACGTCCTGGACGGTGGCGAGGTCCTTCAGCTGGTCGTCGGGGATCTCGACGCCGAACTTGTCCTGCGCGGCCACGGCGATCTCCACCATCGACAGCGAGTCGATGTCGAGGTCCTCGACGAAGCTCTTGTTCGGCGTCACCTCGTCGGCGGGCACGCCGGCGATCTCTTCGACGATTTCTCCGAGCCCGGCGAGGATCTCCTGGTCTGTCATTGCGGTTGCTCCTTGTCGTGAAGGGGTGTGGTGTGACTGCCCCGTGGCGGGGCTGGCCCTGCCCGGACACGGCCGGGCAGGAGCGCGGCTAGGGTACCGTGATCACCTGCGCCGCGTAGCACAGCCCCGCGCCGAACCCGAGCAGCAGCGCGGCGGAACCCGGCTTGAGGTCGCCGCGCTCGGCCATCCGGGAGAGCGCGAGCGGAATCGACGCCGAAGACGTGTTGCCCGCGTGCACGATGTCGTCCGCCACCCGTTCCCGCGGCACGCCGAGCTTGCGCGCGATCGACTCGACGATCCGCAGGTTCGCCTGGTGCGGGACGAACACCGCCAGGTCGCTCACCTCGATGCCCGCTCGCTCGCACGCCTGCGCCGCGATCGGGTGCATGGCGGTGGTGGCCCAGCGGAACACGGTCTGGCCCTCCTGCCACAGGAAGGAGTTGCGGTCCGCGATCGTGATGTTGTGACCCATGTCCCCTGCGCTTCCCCACACCACCGGCCCGATGCCCGGCGGTTCGCCGTCCGGTACCGGGCCGACCACCGCGGCGCCGGCGCCGTCCGCGAAGATGATGCAGGTGGAACGGTCGGTGAAGTCGATCCAGGCGGTCATCTTCTCCGCCCCGATCACCAGCACGTGCCGTGCGCTTCCCGCCCGGATGGAGTCCGACGCGCTGGCGAGCGCGTAGCAGAAGCCCGCGCACGCGGCGTTGACGTCGTAGGCGCCGGGCGCGACGATGCCGAGCCGGTGCGCGACGATCGCCGAGACGTTCGGCAGCGACCCCTCGGTGCTGCAGGTGGCCACGATGACCAGGTCGATGTCGGCGGGGGACAGGCCGCTCGCGGCCAGCGCCTTGCCGCCCGCCACGACGGCCATGTCGGTCACGCTCTCATCCGGGCCGGCGAACCGGCGGCTGACGATGCCGACCCGGCTGCGGATCCACTCATCGCTCGTGTCCACCATGGCGGCCAGGTCGTCGTTGGTGACGACGTTGCCCGGCTGGTAGCCGCCGAACGACAAGATCCGGGCGCCGCCTGCGGGCGCGAACGGCGGGGTGAAGGACCTCATGCGCCATCCCTGGGCTCGACGCGGACAAGTGGCTGGCCCTCGCTGACCGGATCCCCGTCCTCCACCAGCCATTCGATGATCTCGGCCGACCAGGGCACGGTGACCGGCCGCTGGCCGCCGCGGGCGATGATCGTGCCGAGGTCAGTGCTCAACGCGACCACGGCCCCGGTCGCGGCCGTATCGGTCCTGCCGTCGGGAGACCGGAACGTTCCCGAGGTCGGCGCGACGATGAGCCGCCACTCGGGCTGGTGGCCGGCGCCGTTCAGCACCGGCTCGGACAGGTGCTCCTCGATCACGGCCCGCGCGGCGTCGAGCTGATCGGGCGTCTTGACCGCGGTCACCGCGATGCCGGGCAGCGCCCGCCTGGCCAGGCCGGTCAGCGTGCCGGCGGGCGGGAGTTCGATCAGCGCGGTCACGCCGAGGTCCGCCATCGTGGCCATACACAGGTCCCAGCGCACCGGGGCGGCCACCTGGGCGACGATCCGGCCCAGCCACTCCTGGCCGGTGCCGACCGCCGCGCCGTCTGCGTTGGAAAGCAGCCTGATCGCCGGGTCCTTGGCCGCCACCCCGGCGGCGGCATCGCGGAGGGCCGCGACAGCCGGCGCCATGTGCCGTGTGTGGAAAGCCCCGGCCACCGCCAGCGAGCGCAGCCGGGCACCCGGCGGCGGGTCGGCGGCGAAGGCCTCGAGCTCTGCCATCGTGCCCGCGGCCACGATCTGCCCCGCGCCGTTGACGTTCGCTGGGGTCAGGCCGTGCCGCGCGATCGCCGCGAGCACGGTCTCCTCGTCTCCGCCGAGGACCGCGGTCATCCCGGTCGGCTCGGCCGCGGCGGCCGCCGCCATCGCCTCGCCGCGCACCCGGACAAGGCGTATGGCGTCGTCCGCGCCGATCACTCCGGCGAGCACCCCCGCCGTCAGCTCGCCGACGCTGTGCCCGGCGGCGATGTCGGCGGGAACCTCGCCGCGCGATCCGGCCAGTGCCGCGGCCGCGGCGATCCCGGCCGCAACGAGCAGCGGCTGCGCCACGGCGGTGTCGGTGATCTCCTCCGCGCCGCCGGTGGTGCCGAGCCTGATGAGGTCGCGGCCTGTCAGCTCGGAGGCCGCGCCGAGACACTCGGCCACGCCGGGCAGTTCCAGCCACGGGGCGAGGAAACCCGGCGTCTGCGCACCCTGCCCGGGGGCGGTGATGATAAGCATCCCTTTACAGTGCCCTGTAGGAGTCCGCCACCTGAATACCGGACAGCACGAAACTCCGCTGAATGATCTTGTAGGGTTCCCACAAATACGGTTCAGCAGGATGTTATCGTAGCGTTACCCACCGCTCCCTCTTGCGGCGAGTCGGCCGACGACGACGGCTACCCACAGGGTGAAGCCGTCCCGGCCGACCGACGGCGTGTAGTCGGTCAGCTCGGCCACCCGGCGCAGCCGGTAGCGGACCGTGTTCGGGTGCACGAACAGCAGCCGTGCCGTGGCCTCGAGCGAGGAACCCTGCTCCAGGTAGGTGGTCAGGGTGTCGAGAAGGGCCTGGCCGCCGCCGAGCAGCGGCTCGTAGACATCGCTGATCAGCGCGGCCCTGGCGTCGGGATCGCCGTCGAGCGCCCGCTCGGGAAGCAGATCGTCCGCGCCGATCGGCCGGGGCGCGTCCGGCCACGCCACGGCGGCCCGCAGCCCGGCGATGGCCGCTCGCGCCGAGACCGACGCGGCGCGCAGGTCACGGACCAGGGGGCCGACGATGACCGGCCCGGGCCCGAACCGCCCGGTGAACCGCTCGGCGGCGGCGATGGGGTCGTCGGCGCCGCCGAGGACCAGGATCAGCCTGCCGCCCTGCACGCCCGCGAGCAGGTCGAGCCGGGCCCGCCTGGCCAGGCCGCGGAGCTCGTCGATGAGCGGCTCGGGCTCCTCGCCGTCGATCGTGCCGACGATGACCGCGACGGGGGAGGACGACCAGTTCAGCGCCGAGGCCCACGAGTGCAGCGACTCCTCGGCCTCGCCGCGCACCAGGGAGTCCACGACGAGCGCCTCCAGCCGCGCGTCCCACGCGCCGCGAGCCTCGGCGGTGCGCGCGTACACCTGGGCCGCGCTGAACGCGATCTCCCTGGCGTAGATCAGCACGGCCTCCCGGAGCTCCGCCTCCCCGCCGGGCGCGGCAAGCTCGTCGACCTGGGCCTCCACCACGTCGATGATGACCCGCACCATCTCGACCGCGTGCTGCAGGCTGACCGCTCGGGCCAGCTCGCGGGGCGCGGTGCCGAACACCTCGGTGACCGCGGGCCGGTTCCGCTCCGGGTGCCTGATCCAGTCGAGGAACGCGGCGATGCCCGCCTGCGCGACCAGGCCAAGCCAGGACCGGTTCTCCGCCGACATCTTGCGGAACCACGGCAGCCGCTCGTCCATGGCGGCCATCGCCGCGGTGCCGAGCGCCCCTGTCGCCCGCTCGATCCGCCGCACCGTCTCCGCGTCGACCCGCGGCCGCGCCGCCCCGGTGACCGCCTTCACCGCCCTGACCGACCTCCTTACCGGCCCCTAGCCGAGCGACTCGCTCACCGGGAGGTCAAGCCGGTACCTGGCGATCGCCTGGGCTGGCAGGCCATGGTCCACCCGCCCGCTGCGGGCCAGTTCCCACAGCACCGCGACCGTGATCCACTCGGCGTCGACGCGGAAGAACCGCCGCGCCGCCGGCCGGGTGTCGGAGAAGCCGAACCCGTCCGTGCCGAGCGAGGTGAACGACCCGGGCACCCAGCGAGCGATCTGGTCGGGCACGGCCTTGATCCAGTCCGACACCGCCACCACGGGACCGGACGTGTCGGCAAGCGCCGAGCTCACGAACGGCACCCGCGCGGGCGAGTCCGGATGGGCCACGTTCCACGACTCGCAGGCCAGCGCCTCGCGCCGCAGCTCGGTCCAGGACGTGGCCGACCAGACGTCGGCGGACACGCCCCAGTCCGCCGCCAGCATCTCCTGGGCCGTGAGCGCCTGCCGCAGCGCCACCCCGGAGGCCAGGATCTGGGCCTGCGCACCAGAACCGGAGCCAGAACCGGAGCCAGA
>JASHTQ010000690.1 GCA_030040475.1 Streptosporangiaceae bacterium | reverse complement strand
GACGACCGCTACTTCATGCTGCGGATCCGCATCGACGGCGGCCAGTTGGCGAACGATCAGCTGCGCGCGATCGCGGACGTCTCCCGCAGGTACGCGCGCGGCACGGCGGACGTCACCGACAGGCAGAACATCCAGCTGCACTGGGTCGAGATCGAGAACGTGCCCGCGATCTGGCATGCCCTGGAGTCCGTCGGACTCAGCACCACCGAGGCCTGCGGTGACACCCCGCGGGTAATCCTCGGCTGCCCGCTGGCGGGCATCGACGCCGCCGAGATCATCGACGCCACGCCGGAAATCGCCGCGATCACCGACCAGTACATCGGCGATCCCGCGTTCTCCAACCTGCCGCGCAAGTTCAAGTCCTCGATCAGCGGCTGCGCGGCGCAGTGCGCCATCCACGAGGTCAACGACATCGCGTTCGTCGGCGTCGTGAACGGTGACGGGGAGACCGGCTACGACCTGTGGGTCGGCGGCGGCCTGTCCACCAACCCCATGATCGGCCGACGCCTCGGCACGTTCGTCAGGCCCGGGCAGCTCGCCGAGGTGTGGGCGGGCGTGACCGGGCTGTTCAGGGACTACGGCTACCGCCGGCTGCGGCACCGGGCCAGGATCAAGTTCCTCGTCGCTGACTGGGGCACCGAGCGATTCCGCGAGGTGCTCGAGAAGGAGTACCTCGGGTACGCGCTGCCCGACGGGCCTGCGCCCGCGGCACCGTCCGGCGGCGTCAGGGACCATGGTGGCGTCCACAGGCAGCGGGACGGGCGGTACTACGTCGGGTTCGCGCCGACGGTCGGCAGGCTGTCAGCGGATTCGCTTGACGTCATCGCGGAGCTCGCCGCCAGGTACGGCAGCGGCCGGGTCCGGACCACTTCCGAGCAGAAGATGGTCATCCTGGACGTGCCGGCCGAACACACCGACGATCTGGTCGAGGCCCTAGGGGCGGCCGGCCTGCCCGCCAGCCCCAGCGTGTTCCGCAGGCACACGATGGCGTGCACAGGCATCGAGTTCTGCAAGCTCGCGATCGTCGAGACCAAACACAGGGCCGCGGACCTGATCGGCGAGCTTGAGCGGCGCCTGCCCGACTTCGACACGCCGGTCACGATCAACGTGAACGGCTGCCCTAACTCCTGCGCACGGATCCAGATCGCCGACATCGGCCTGAAGGGCTCGCTTGTCACCGGTCCCGACGGGACGCAGGTGGAAGGTTTCCAGGTGCACCTGGGCGGCGGCCTGAACGGAGGCGATGGTACGGGCTCCGGCTTCGGCAGGAAGCTGCGCGGACTCAAGACCACAGCCGACGAGCTACCGGACTACGTCGAGCGCGTACTTCGCCGGTTCCAGGCTGCCAGAGCGCCTGGTGAGAGCTTCGCCGCGTGGACGGCGCGTGCCAGCGAGGAGGACCTGACATGAGCACTCGGGCGGTTCCCTTCTACTGCCCGTACTGCGGCGAGGAGGACCTGGAACCGCAGGGCCCAGCCGACGGTGAGTGGCATTGCCGCAGTTGCACTAGGAGTTTCCAGCTACGCTTTGCCGGAATAGGAGCCACCATATGACCCCCGCCATACTGGTGCCCGATTACGACCGCGGCCTGGCGCAGATCAGCCTGGAGGACCCCGAGCTCATGCGAACCCTCGCCGAACAGGCCGCCGAGGAACTCGCCGATGCGCCCGCGGAGGAGGTCATTCGCTGGGCGGTCGACACGTTCGGCGAACGGATCTGCATCACCTCGTCGATGACCGACGCGGTGATCATCCACCTGGCGGCCGCGGTCAAGCCCGGTATCGACGTGGTCTTCCTTGACACCGGATATCACTTCGCCGAGACGATCGGCACCAGGGACGCCGTCGGGGTCGTATACCCGGTTCGGATCATCAACGTCACGCCGTCGCGAACAGTCGCCGAGCAGGACGCCGCGCTCGGGCCGCGCCTGTACGGGCGCAACCCCGACCTGTGCTGCTACCTGCGCAAGGTCGAGCCGCTTGAGCGGGCGCTCGGCAACTACGACGCCTGGATCACCGGAGTGCGCCGCGACGAGACCAACCAGCGCCGCCAGACCCGGGTAGTCGAATGGGACGACCGGCGGGAGATGGTCAAGGTCAACCCCATCGTCAGCTGGACGCAGAAGCAGGTGGATGACTACATCACCACCAACGGCGTGCTGGTCAACCCCCTGGTCTACGACGGCTACCCCTCGATCGGCTGCGCGACCTGCACGGCACGGGTCGAGCCCGGCGCCGACCCGCGCAGTGGGCGCTGGGCCGGGACGGGCAAGACCGAGTGCGGCATTCATGCCTGAGCCGGCGCTCGTCGCCGTCGCGCACGGAAGCGCGGACCCGCGCGCCGCGGCCACCGTCGCGGACCTGCTGGCGACCGTCGCCGAGCGGGCTTCCGCGCGCGGCCTGAGCGTGCCGGGCCTGCGCACCGCCTACCTCGGCCACGCCGCGCCGTCCCTCGCGCAGGTCATGCAGACCGTCGAGGGCCGGGTTACCGTGCTGCCGCTGCTGCTGACGGCTGCCTACCACAGCAAGACCGACATTCCCCGCGTGCTCGCCAGGTGCGGGCCGCACCGGGTCAGCTACGGCGCCACGCTCGGACCGCATCCGCTGCTGCTGCGCGCGCTCGAACGCCGTCTCGCCGAGGTCGGCGACGCCGCCGAGGAGGATGCCGACCGCAGGCGGACCGGCGTGGTCCTCGCGGCGGCGGGCTCCAGCGACCCGGAGGCGAACGCGACGATCGCGCGCCTCGCCGCCCAATGGCAGGCCAAGGCGGGCTGGTTCGCGGTCAGCCCGGCCTACGCCTCCGCCACCGCCCCGTCGCCCGCGGCGGCGGTGACCGGGCTGCGTGCGGCCGGGGCCAGCCGGGTGCTTGTCGCCACCTACCTGCTCGCTCCCGGCTTTTTCGCCGACAGGATCAGGGCATCCTCGCTCGCCGCGGGCGCGGCTGCCGTGGCGGCACCGCTCGGCGCCGCCGCCGAGGTGGCCGACGTGCTGCTCGACCGCTACCAGGAGGCGGGATCGCTGCGGCGAACGGCAGCGTAACAGAACCCAACACGGAGTAGTCCAGCCGGGAACGGCGAGGCTACCCGACCCGTTGATCACGATCAGGCATTTTAGTTCCCTTCCGTCATACGCTTACCCGGTAGGGTCGGCTGCTTGCCGAACGCGACCTACCGAAGGGGGCTAATGCGCATCTGGCCGGGAACGCCGTACCCGCTCGGTGCGACGTGGGATGGGTGGGGCACGAATTTCGCCCTGTTCTCCGAGGTCGCGGAACGCGTGGAGCTCTGCCTCTTCGACGAGGCCGACGGCACCCCCGGCCCGGGCGGCATGCCCGCACGCACCGAGACCAGGGTCGAGCTGACCGAGGTCGACGGGTTCGTCTGGCACGGCTACCTGCCCGGCGTTGCCCCAGGGCAGCGGTACGGGTACCGCGTGCACGGGCCGCACGATCCCTGGCGCGGGCTGCGCTGCGAACCCGCCAAGCTGCTGCTCGACCCGTACGGCAAGGCGATCGAGGGCGACGTGATCTGGGATGAGTCCCTGTTCGACTATCACTTCGCCAACCCCAGGAGGCGGAACACCGCCGACAGCGCGCCGTGGATGCCGAAGAACGTGGTGATCGACCCGTCCTTCGACTGGGGTCGTGACCGCGCCCCGCAGATCCCCTACCACGAGACCGTGATCTACGAGGCGCACGTGCGAGGGCTGACCCTGTGCCACCCTGACGTGCCGCCGCGGCTTCGCGGCAGCTACGCCGGGCTGGCCCATCCGTCGGTCGTCGGGCACCTGCAGCGGCTCGGCGTCACCGCGGTGGAGTTGATGCCCGTGCACCAGTTCGTCGCGGAGCAGTCCCTCGTCGCGCGCGGCCTGACCAACTACTGGGGCTACAACACGATCGGGTTCCTCGCCCCGCATAACAGGTACTCCTCGGCCGGGCAGCGCGGCGAGCAGGTCGGTGAGTTCAAGGCGATGGTCAGGGCGCTGCACGAGGCCGGCATCGAGGTAATCCTCGACGTGGTCTACAACCACACGGCCGAGGGTGACCACATGGGTCCCACGCTCTCCTTCCGCGGCATCGACAACGCCGCCTACTACCGGCTCGACGGCTCGCAGCCGTGGCGCTACCTGGACTACACCGGCTGCGGGAACAGCCTCAACGCCCGTCACCCGCACTCGCTGCAGCTGGTCATGGACTCGCTGCGGTACTGGATCCTCGAGATGCACGTGGACGGGTTCCGGTTCGACCTCGCCTCGGCGCTGGCCAGGGAACTGCACGACGTGGACCGCCTTTCCACGTTCTTCGACCTCGTCCAGCAGGACCCGGTCGTCTCGCAGGTGAAGCTCATCGCCGAGCCGTGGGATGTCGGCGAAGGCGGCTACCAGGTCGGCAACTTCCCGCCGCTGTGGACCGAATGGAACGGAAAGTACCGGGACACCGTCCGCGACTTCTGGCGCGGCCGCCCGGCCGCCAGGCCGGAATTCGCCTCCAGGCTTACCGGGTCCAGCGACCTGTACGCGACGAGCGGGCGGCGCCCGTTCGCCTCGATCAACTTCGTCACCTGCCACGACGGGTTCACCCTGACCGACCTGGTCAGCGACAACGTCAAGCACAACGAGGCGAACGGGGAGGGCGGCAGGGACGGCACCGATGACAACCGGTCGTGGAACTGCGGAATCGAGGGCCCGACCGACGATCCCGGCATACTGGAGCTGAGGGCCAGACAACGACGGAACTTCCTGGTTACCTTGTTCCTGTCGCAGGGAGTGCCGATGCTGCTTGCGGGAGACGAGATGGGGCGCACCCAGCAGGGCAACAACAACGCCTACTGCCAGGACAACGAGGTGTCCTGGGTGGACTGGGGCCTGGCAGCGGCCGAGCGGGACCTGCTGCAGTTCACCCAGACCCTGGCCGACCTGCGCCGGGATCACCCGGTCTTCCGGCGGCGCAGGTTCTTCCGCGGCCGCCCGCAGGCCAC
>JASHTQ010000689.1 GCA_030040475.1 Streptosporangiaceae bacterium | reverse complement strand
ACGCGCGGGTGAACCGCGCCTAACCGGAAGCGTACCGACTTCCCCGCCCGATCGCCCGCGCCCCGCTAGCGGTACGCGGAGATGCCGGTGAGCGCCTGGCCGATGGCTAGCGTGTGAATCTCCTCGGTGCCCTCGTAGGTCAGCACGGCCTCGAGATTGCTCGCGTGCCTGATCGGCGGGTACTCCAGCGTGACGCCGCTGGCCCCGAGGATCGTCCTGGCCTGCCTGGCGATGTCGAGCGCGGACCTCACGCAGGTCATCTTGCCGACGCTGACCTGAACAGGCGTGAGCTCGCCCGCTTCCTTGAGCCTGCCGAGGTGCAGCGCGAGCAACTGGGAGCGGTACAGGTCTGCCGCCATCCAGCTGAGCTTCGCCTGGGTGAGCTGGAAAGCTGCGATGGGCTTGCCGAACTGCTCCCGGGTGCGGGCGTATTCGACCGCGCTCTCCAGGCAGGTCCGGGCCGCGCCGGTGGCCCCCCAGGCGATGCCGAACCGCGCCTCGGTCAGGCAGGACAGCGGCCCCTTCAGGCCGGTCACGTCGGGCAGCACGGCATCTACGGGCAGCCGGACCTCATCGAGATGCAGTTCGGACGTGATGGACGCGCGCAGCGAAAGCTTCTTATGGATGTCCCGCGCGGTGAAGCCGCGAGTTCCGCTGGGGACGAGGAACCCGCGAATGCCGTCTGAGGTATTGGCCCACACCACGGCCACGTCGGCGACGCTGCCGTTGGTGATCCACATCTTCGTGCCTGAGAGCACCCAGTCCGATCCGTCCTGCTGGGCGAACGTCCGCATGCCGGCCGGATCGGAACCGTGGTCAGGCTCGGTGAGCCCGAAACAGCCGACGGCGTCTCCGGCGGCCATCCGTGGCAGCCATTCGGCCTTCTGCTCCTTTGACCCGTACCGCCAGATCGGGTACATGCTCAGCGAACCCTGGACGGATGCGGCGCTGCGCAGGCCGGAATCGCATGCCTCGAGCTCACGGCAGGCCACCCCGTAGGCGACAGCGCCGACGCCGGCACAGCCGTACCCCGTCAGGTGCATGCCGAGCAGGCCCAGCTTGCCGAGTTCCGGCATGATCTCGCGCGGCAGCGTGCCCGCCTCGAACCAGTCGGTCACGTTCGGCAGGACCTTGTCCGTGGTAAAGGCCCGCACGGTGTCTCTGATCAGGCGTTCCTCGTCGGTTAGCTGGTCGTCGATGTGCAGCAGGTCCGTGCTGGGCGCGGGCGTCGACATGGCGTTCCTCTCTTTCCCACTGCAGATCAGGGTATTAACCTGACCGGTCCTGACGTCAGCCCGCCCCTGGAACGGGCATGATCGAGCCATGAACGGACCAAACGGCGACGGAACCAGGCGCCTGTACCGGCTCAGGGATGGACGCATCGTCTCGGGAGTCTGTGCAGGCCTCGGAGCCTACTTCGGGGTCGACCGACCCTGATGCGTCTGGTCTTCGCCTTGCTCACTACGCTCGGCGGGCTTGGCGTCTTGCTGTATCTGTGCGCCTGGGTGGTGATCCCGGAAGAGGGGGAGGGCGCCTCCATCGCCGAGAGTCTCGTCAACAAGCGGCGATCTTAGCCGCCCGCGGCACCCACGCCGGGCGCGCGGGCCAGTCCCGCCCGCAAAGACTCCCAGTTCATCGCCAGTACGGTGGCCGCGATCACGCCGACAAGGCCGGCCAGGCCGACGGCGAACGGAGCTCCGATCATCTGAGCCAGCGCTCCGCCCGCCAGGATGCCGAGGCCCTGCACGGCGTACAGGCCCGACTGGGCGAGGCCGAACGCCCGGGCCCTGGTAGCCGGCCGCAGTGCCTGCACGAAGGTAGCCGCGGCGGCAAGCTGATATGAGCCCCCGACGCCCGCCAGCGCCCAGAGCAGCAGAACGGCCCACAGCGGCGGCTTCCACAAGCTGCCCACCATCGGGGCGCAGGCCACTACGGCGAGCCAGCCCATGATCTTGACCCGCGTCGAAGGGGCGAAGACCTTGCCGATCAGGAAGGCGCCAACCACCATGCCCAGCGGCATGGCCGCCATGAGCATCCCGACGGACAGCGTGCTGGCGTGCAGAGAATGCGCGTACGGTGCGGCCAGGCCCTCCGGAACGATGTAGAAGCCGGCCAGCCATCCGAACAACAGCATGGTGCGCAGCACCGGCGAGCCGAAGACGATTCTGATCCCATCGGCCGACACGGACCAGAGGGAAGGCCGCTCGCCCCCCGCGCGCCGTGGTGATGGCCGAACCTGGACGCCGGTCACCACGATCACCGCCGAGATACCGAACGACAGGGCGTCGATGCCCAGCGTCCGGTAGGGGTCGAGAACGGCGACGACCGCGGCGCCCGCCACGAAGCCCAGGATCTGGGTCGCCTGGTAGGTCATGCTGCCGACCGCGGAACCCAGCACGAACTTGTCGCCGGGCAGCACGTCAGGCAGCAGTGCGGTGCGTGCCGAGGAGAACGGCGCGCCCGTCAGCACAGTGCAGAACAGCAGCGCGCACAGCAGCCCGAACGGCACGCCAGGTATCGCCATCAATCCCACGGTGCCGATCCTGAGTACGTCGCAGACGATCATGACGCGACGGCGGGGGAACAGATCGGCTAGGCCGGACAGCAGCGGGCCGCCGCCGATCGGCGGCAGGTAGGTAAGCGCGTAAGCCAGGGCGGTGAGAAACGGCGAATGCGTTCGGTGGTACACCAGGATGGCGATGGCCACCTGGGCGAACTGATCGCCGGCGAAGGAGAGCACCTGCGCGAGCCACAGCGCCCGAAACTCGCGGATGGCAAAGATCTCACGGTAAGAAGTCCTCTCCTCGGCTGCCCGCCGATGACGGCCGGGATGAGCTCCCTGAGTAGCCGGTGATGCTGGCGCATGTTCCGAGCGGGTCCAGGCGTGGTCGGGCTCGGCCGGGGGAAGCTGGATCTGCGGCTTGGTTGCCACGGCGCCGCTCACCCTCAGGCGCAGTCCCGCGTCTCGCGCGGTATATGACCTACTTCATCAGCGAACATCATCGTTTGCCTCCGATCCTCAGGCTGTGCCCACTACACCGCCTAACTCCTTAGAGTAATCATCTCATGACTTAGAGTGTTCGGACCCGGCGATTTTGAGGATGGGAGGCCGGGCGGCCTCCGGGCCAGGTCGTAGGTCCATGGTGGTTCCGCTTTGCCGGTTGCGGCTCCTGTCCCCTATGCTGGGGCAGTCCCCGACGGCGGACTGATACGGTTACGGCGGTCAAGACCGGCGGCGCCCCCATCGTCTAGCGGCCTAGGACACCGCCCTTTCAAGGCGGCGGCACGGGTTCGAATCCCGTTGGGGGCACGTGTCGGTTACGGTAGTTGGTACGAGGTCCTGTAGAGCAGCTTGGAGTGCTCGCCACCCTGTCAAGGTGGAGGTCGCGGGTTCAAATCCCGTCAGGACCGCGGTAGATGCCCAGCGTTACGTCGCCGGGATCCTGACCTGGTCAGGTAGCTCAGTCGGTATGAGCGTCCGCCTGAAAAGCGGAAGGTCGACAGTTCGATCCTGTCCCTGACCACCACATCCAGTTGGG